>NZ_FUKJ01000134.1 GCF_900163745.1 Crenothrix polyspora | reverse complement strand
GGAGGCCGAGCATCATGATCCTGAGAGGTCGCGCCATAAATCAGTCTGTGCGGAGCATGTCGGCCAGCTCGACTTCAGACAGGACCACTTCTGGTTCACGGCGTTTGAAAGCCACTTTGAACTCAGGTACCGAGCCCCCTCTCAAATCACCCTGTAATGGATCTTGACCCACATTATAGCGAGGTACATTGTCGATACAAATTGGCTTACCCAACATGGATTTGATCTTGTTTTTTACCACCCAAGACGTGGGATGTTTAATATACTTTTTCATGACGGGGGCCGCAGTACCAACCATCCAACAGTTTTTAGGGCAGGTACGAACCAGACCACGCACTTTTTCGGCCTGTTCGCTGAACCATAATTCATCAAAGGTAGCGACATCCCTGATATTGCCCATAGATTCTTTCCAGTAGCGATCTTCCAGGCCATTGCAAGGATAGACATCACCATAAGGCTCAATGAAGAAATTGGCCGTACCTGCCTCGCAAGGCAGCATACGGGGTTGTTCACGTATGTAATTGATGAGTCCCAAATTGAAGAATGCACGATACCAGCTCTTGGGGCTGTTGTCCTTAAGCAATTCCTCCATTAATTTGCGAAAATTGTTAATGACTTCTTCCTTGTTGGTAATTTCGTTATCATCTTTATGGAAGTAATAAGAGTTATGGAAAGAAGCGGTAGCGAATTCCATACCCAGTTCTCTGGAAAGCTTGTATAGCCAAAGCATATCGTCTGAGTTCTTATTCGATACGGTACAGCCATAGCCAATATCTTTTATGCCCATTTCTTTTAGCGTCAAAAGCAGTCTCATGGCACGGTCAAAACTGCCTTCGCGGCCACGCAAGTCATCATTTTTTTGCGAAAGGCCTTCGATGCTGACGCGAATGCCGATATTGGGGAATCGCTCAGCCATTTTAATGATGCGGTCGGTATGCCAGCCCGATGTGGAAATAACGATACGTTGGGATTTTTTGAACATCACTTCAACAATATCTTCCAGGTCACGTCTAACGAAGGGTTCACCACCGGTAATATTAACGAATTTGAAATTGGGTAACATCTCCAGTTCTTTGGGGGTGATTTCACGCTTGCTGTCAGAAGGGTTTTCCCATATATCACACATTTTACACTGCATCTGGCATCGGTAAGTTGTAATAATTGAAACGTCGGTTGGGTATGTAGCGGTCATGGTCATGCTCCTAATATAGATTGATAAATTTCGATGAGTCCAGTGTTATGCCGAACAAGGGAAAATTCATCGATTACACGCTTGCGAGCCTCCGCTCCCATTTTGTTTCTAAGTTCCGGCGTAGTCATTAACTTATCCAGTATTGCTGTTAATTCGGTCACATTACCGGCATCGAACAGCATGCCCGTTTTGTTATGCTCAACCAGTTCCGGGATACCTCCCATGCGACTACCTACTACGGGTTTTCCATAAGCCATAGCCTCAAGTACCGACATTGGGCAGTTTTCATACCATTCCGAAGGTACGACTATGACAGCGGCTCGGTCTATCATGTTTTTCAGTGCGTCCCCCGCGAGATGCCCGACAAAACTATTCGAGTCATATTGTGTTTTTAAAGTATCGCTCAATGGCCCAGTACCGGCAATAACAAGCCCCCATCCTCCAGATGAATTCGCATGTGCTTTCAACAGCGTTTCGACCCCTTTTTCTCGTACCAGTCTGCCTAGAAATAGCACGTAGCCATCATCCGCCCCGCTGCCGCGTACCTCATTGGTATCGATGCCGTTGTAAAGTAGCTTGATACGGTCATCTGCTACACGATGCGCGATAGACTGCTGCATGAAACGACAAGGGGCAATGAAGGTATCTACGTTTTCATAGCTACCCATAAAACGCTGTACTAGTGCCTCGGCGTAAAGCAGTGCGCTTTTACCCAGAGAACCATCCGCGCAGCGATGACGCAGAACATGCGAAAAGTCGCCATCAAGGCAATCCGAACAAGGCTTACCATCGCGTAGGCGGTTATAAGTCGGGCATACCGGTTTGTAGTCATGTAACGTCAACACCACCGGCACACCTTGTTTCTTGGCAGCTTGGATAATTGAGGGTGTTAACTGATGATAGATATTGTGGCAATGCACCACATCAGGCCGGGTTTCCTGGATCAATCGACTGATATTTCTGACGGCTTCAGATGAATGAACCAAGGATAAAGCCCCCGTTGCTTTTGCAAGCTTGCTTGCGCCGCCATTACCGTAGTTGCGATTTTCGACAAAATAGCTTTCATAGGTACTGGGTAAATTACGCCCATCACGCATTGAAAAATCCACTACCTGATGGCCATTGTTCAACAGATAATCGCGCTCCTGGAACATCACTGTTTCTGAGCCGCCATTGCGAAAAAAAAATTTATTGGCTATTAAAACTTTCAAAAGCGAATCCCTCGCAAATAAACTGGAAAAAATAAAATGTCGTTTCTTAATGCGCTAAGTTTTATATTCGATGTTTCAGTTTTTAGTCCTTGATTTTATAAAATACCAAAAATTCAATGGGTTGATACAATATGGATAACCATAAACGACATTCTATGTTAATGTTGGCAGTCTTTTATAACGCATTGAAATTAAAAAAGCATTAATTGTGGCAATGAAAAATCAACAAGAAAAAATTGCAACATCGAGTTAAAGTATAGCTCTCGCTGATTAAAAACATGGCGAGTTACCAATCCAAGATCAACTCTTGGCTTATGTACTTGCAGCCAAAGAATCTCGCGGAAAGAGCACGTCAATATATTGATCCGTTGCCTTGCCAATAGAAAAACATTGGGCTCGTTCTTTAAGGATTGCCTTGTCATGTTTTGAGTTTAAGGATTCGTACATGGCTGATGCTAACGCATCCGCATCTCCCAAGGGCACTAATTTTCCTAGTTGGCCACCATTTAAAATTTCTCGTGGCCCAGATGGGCAATCTGTGCTGACTATAGGCGTGCCAGCTTCTAATGCTTCGATAAGCACCGTAGGCAACCCTTCCCAATCTGAGGAAAGGGCAAATAAACTGGCGTGTTGATAATAAAATCTGGGGTCGTCGGCAAATCCGGGCATTGAAACATTGTCCTTAATGCCTAGTTCCGCAATTATTTTTTCCAGTTTTTGTCTCAAATGCCCATCACCTAAAATCAATAAATGTGCGTTTGTCCTTTTAAGTAGAATGGAAAATGCACGTAGGAGTAGTTCCTGATTTTTTTGGGTTTTAAGGCTGCCTACATTGAGTATTCTGAATTCTGCTGTTTTCCAAGAAGTTAGCTTTGAATCCTTGTCTTCATGTACGTCAAGAGTTTGTGGGTTGCTCACAGGATTGTAGATCATCGTGATAGATTTACGTTTAATACCGGCAAAATTAGCGAGGTCATCTGCAGCGCCGTTTGACACAGCAACAATTCCTTGTGAACCAGGAAAAAAAAGATACATTGTCGTTCGGATTATTTGCCGTAATAGGGGGGAATAATCTGCTTGAGAACGAGACCATGTGTTGTGTTCAGCGACAACTATTCGAGTGGAAACGCCTGGGAATTTAGATGCTGCCACAGCAAGTACTGTTAACGGCCACATGCATGCAATCATGCTATGTGGTTTCGCTTCGCGAAAATAACGAACTAAGGGTAGTAACCCCTCCCTAGCATGCTTGATTTTGAAGTTAATTACACGAACTTCAGAATTTAGTAACGCTAAACAGGGACCTTCAGCAGTGAGGAGAACCATATCTACAGAATAGCCGCGTTTAATAAGCTCATTGGCCAAGTTAACCGATATGCGTTCAGCACCACCCCCAGTAAGGTTAGGGAGGAATAGTGAAATTTTTTTATTCATCATGTGACCTCTATAGCCAGCGCAATTTAAATTGACTGCAAATCCAATACCTTCGCCAAATGCGTAGAGGCAGTTAAGAATTGACATCCCATTATCAATATCATCAAGTTATCGATTTTATTTTAGTACGTAAATTTTAGAAGAAATTAGGCCAAAATCCCAAATTGGCGAAAGTATTAGCGTTATACTCACGGTTCGGTCATTTTTTGTAACACCTTGTTTATCCAATACATAAATTGACTTTGTCAAAATATCTGTTTTTTATGCGCGTAACGAATTGAATATAAATATCTTTTTAAAAATTACCGAGCCGTGGAGTTATAATTTGACTGTTTTTTACAATCTGAAAATAAAATATCAACAGCTTGCGTAATTTTTTGCGCGATCAGTCGTGTTCACAAAGGGGATGTGAACGGTTGCTAATAATCCTTGTTATGCGGCTGATTTTATTTGCATAGCTGCCTCATAAGCCAGCAGGGTTTGATCTGCTATGGCACGCCATGAAAGTTCCCCGTATTTAAGGCTTAGAGCGCCATTGGCCAAGTCTTGCCAGAGTGTGTTATCGGTAATAATGCTTTCAAGGGCTAGTGTTAGCTGGTCAGTATCGCGAGGAGGTACAAGTAAGCCGTTGATACCCGCCCTGACGAGTTCGGGTATTGAGCCCACTTCGGAGGCGACGACCGGTCGGCCAAAGCTTAGTGCCATTGCCGCCACACCGCTTTGTGTGCCATCTGTGTAGGGCAGTACGGTAATCAGGCTGTCGAGAAACAACCCAGGTATATCTTCGGCAGCAATATATTTATCGATAATCTCAAAGCAACCAGCATCGGTCATACGTTGGCGATGGGGTTCTAAATCAGTACCTTGTCCTGCAACGACACCAATAACTGGATAACCCTTGTCGCGCAGGGTGATGACGGATTCGATGAAATAAACCAGGCCTTTATAGGCGTGGATACGGCCAAAAAAAAGTAACCGACAACCTTCGGGGCGTAGTGCGACCGTTCCATCAAAGCCAGCTCCGAGTGGGCCGTGAGCAATAGACCATACTTTGTTTCCAAGACGGGGGTACATGTTGGTTAATTCTGTGGCCATGATGTTGCCGTGGGTGATGGCCACATCTACGGTACGTCGCATAATCATCCGGAAAAATGTAAAGCGAGACAGTTCTTTGGCATCCTGCCCAGAATGAGGCTTTGGATCGTGTATAGTGAGCAGGGAAGGTATTTTCGTCAAGAAAGGCAGGCTCAGCATCAGTGAGTCTTGTGGCCCTTCTTGGTAATGGATCACATCAGGGGCAAATTGCTGAATAGCTTTAATGAGTTGATTGGCGTTTTTAATAGTTGACCGCACTGATCTTCTTGGCCGGGTTAAAATGACTATCTCCAGGCCTGGTTTCTGTGTTTTGTTAAGCCAATCAGCACCAAGTTCATCATTGACGTTATCTTGGTATAAAATTAATAGAACATTTGCTTTTTCAGACAGCGCCAATGCCAAATTTACAATATACTCAGCAAAGTGGAAGGAAACAAGAGCTATACGATTAATTGCTAACATAATTAATTTCTATAAAAAGCAGGTTAATTTTACAGATTTTGAGTTTCCGAGGTCTATCTCACGGGTAATGCAAGATTTTACAAGGGGATATGAATTTTTTTTTGTGGGAATTGATATTGTCAAAGTAGAGTTTTGACATTTGAGACTAAGAAAGTACATAATTCATCCATGGCAACTGATTTTATTTGTAAGGCAAATTTACTGTTAGTGGAACAGATTTTGTGAAAATGAAAAGTGCTTACACATTGTTATTCTAGCTTTAAAACTAAGTGGCTGCTAGTTTTTAGTTTATTTGAGTCAGTTTTTTGAAATGTAATCAATATTTATTTGTTCCGAGGCGGTTTTAGTCCGTACTAATCTGCGGCTTAAAACTACCAAGTCCCAGTCGTTTTCGCTTTAATTTAGAAAACCAAGCCTCAAGCTTGAGTCGCTGGGTGTTTTGTTTTGTCATTTACCTTTAATTTATAGAGTGGCTTGTTCGTTTTAAGTCGGCATCAAGCTGACCCAGTGTCAAAAAATCATTTTACTGTGTTTGCAAAGATATTGAATATAGGTATTTATACGGATTGCCCTGCCAGAGTTTTTACTTGAGCATAAAGCCGTTATGGCTAATAAAATTGACTAAAGAATAGCCCATATTTTGTGCCTCACTTCACATTGTTCCGATTTAAGTGAAAAACTGAAAATTTGGTTTCACAGTTTGCTTGGTATTGTTTTTTTACAATTATAGCAAGACAGAAAAATTGAGCTATGCTGATACGTAGCAAAGTTTTTAAATATCAGCGCATTAAAAAATACGGCACAGTATTTGCTTTAACATTGTTAGTAACAAGTAACTTTAACCAAACCCAGGGATGATAATTTAGTATATGAAGATTAATGAGCGACCTCTACTGTTCGTCATAGGGCAAATTCTAAATCCTTTAGTTGCCATCGAAACGTTAATACTGATAGCTCAGTATTATCAATTTCCTTTTGAAGGGCAGCTGTTTATACTCGCCATTTTTGCTTTTTTAGTGGTTGCCAAGCTGCTTGATACTGTCGATTTGACCTCTAGTTTAAAAACGTTTTGGGCACACACGGTCGGTGCGATATTTTTGCGCTGGTTTGTTGTTGTCACCTTGATGTCATTAATTGGCTATTTCTCAAGAATTGTTGGCGAGTCTTCCCGTGAGCTTTTGGTTACCTGGTTTATTATCACGCCTTTCGCCATTGTATTAGCTCAATTGGCAGCCCGTTATCTGCTTGATCGACTGTCAATATCGGGAGAAAACTTGAACAATGCTGTCATTGTTAGTGTTAACGATCTCAGTTTGCGTTTGGCGACGCGCTTCGCAGAGCATCCTATTTATGGTGTACATTGTCTGGGTTTTTTTGATGATCGGGACAGTAATCGATTGCATACCGATACCGAAATGCCGGTAGGCAAGCTGTTAGGGAAATTGTGCCAAGTTGCAGAATTTGTAAAAAGCCATCAAGTTAATCATGTGTATATTGCAGCGCCAATGACTGACCAGCCACGGATCATGTTTCTGCTGGATGAACTGCGTGATACCACGGTATCCATTTACTTTGTTCCGGATGTTTTTTTATATGATTTGATACAGGCAAATATCAGTGCTATACAGGAGATTCCTATTGTTGCTGTGTGTGAAACTCCCTTTGCCGGTATTAATGGTTTTGTTAAAAGAGTCAGTGATGTGGTTTTATCTGTGCTAATTTTAATTTTGATTAGTCCGTTGTTGCTGCTAATTTCGCTAGGGGTTAAACTTGACTCGCCAGGGTCGGTGATTTTTAAGCAGCGTCGTTATGGTTTGGACGGTGAGGAAATAGTGGTTTATAAATTTCGTAGTATGACGGTGAGTGAAAACGGCGACTCAGTTATTCAGGCTATACGAAATGACTCAAGGATTACCCCGTTAGGTGCTTTTTTGAGGAAGACATCACTGGATGAGTTGCCGCAATTTATTAATGTCTTGCAAGGACGGATGAGCATTGTGGGGCCTAGGCCACATGCTGTCGCTCATAATGAATTGTATAGAAAACAAATCAAAGGATATATGATCCGTCACAAAGTAAAGCCTGGTATTACAGGATGGGCGCAAGTTAATGGGTATAGAGGCGAAACAGAATTACTTGAAAAAATGGAAGCTAGAATTGATTTTGATCTCGATTACTTAAGGAACTGGTCTTTGCCTTTTGATTTTTATATTATTTTTATGACGATTGGTGTGGTTATTAAAGATCGAAATGCTTATTAGTTTTAATGCCTATTAGTTTTATTGATAACTTAGCGGGGAGCAAATAATGAATTTTACGCAAAAATCATTTGCGATATTTTTGGCGGTGTTTATTTTGATGGCGATGCACGTCAAAATAGCTTTGGCCGATTATGTTATAGGGGCTGATGATGCGCTGCGCATCGCTGTGTACGGCTACGAAGATTTAAAAACTGAAACTCGCGTTTCAACGGATGGGCGTATTAGCTTTCCGCTGGTTGGTGAGGTTTCTGTTGCAGGAAAGACTACTTTTGAGGTTGAGCACGAACTGGCGGGGCTACTAAAAAGCGGCGGGTTTATTCTCGACCCACAAGTGACGGTAGCGGTGACAGAGTTTAAAAGCCAACAGGTTTCTGTGCTCGGACAGGTTCATAAACCAGGGCGTTACGGCTTGGAAGCCGCCAATACCTTAGTGGATGTTATCGCCATGGCTGGTGGGATAACCGATTTAGGTGATGAAAAAGCCATCGTTGCACACCGTAATGCAAGCTCTATCACCAAGCAAGAAATTAATTTACGCGAAATATTGGAATCACCAAAGAAAACCGACTTATTGCCCGTGCAGCAAGGCGACATTATTTACATTCCTAAAGCCCCGATGTTTTATATCTACGGCGAGGTGCAGCGTTCTGGTAGTTACCGTATAGAACCCAAGTTAACCGTGGCGCAGGCGATATCGTTGGGCGGTGGGTTAACAGCCCGTGGTACAGAACGTGACATTATTATTAAGCGCACCACTGAGAAAGTGGGCGTACAAAACATAGATGTCAAATTAACTGACTTGGTGCAAAAAAACGATGTTATCGTTATCGATGAGCGCTGGTTTTAGTGTAAAAAGGACGGCACTATGAATTTTCAGCAAATTCTGATTATTCTGTATTCGCGTAAGTATTTAATTCTTTCGATTTTGTTGTTTACTGTGGGGGCAATTACAATCCTCAGCGTTAGAATGCCCAAAGAATATGTGGCGACGACATCACTGGTTGTTGATCAATGGAATGTCGATCCCGTGTCAGGTGCAAGTGTTCCTCCTCAGCTCGCAGCTGCTTATATAGGAACACAGGTAGATATTATTACCAGTCATAATGTCGCGCTTAAAGTAGTTGATATGCTCAAGCTAACTGAAAATGCGCAGTTGACTGCCAAATTTGATGCCAAAAAATATAAGGGTGATCTGCGTGACTGGATAGCCGACAATCTGGTTGAAGATTTGGAAGTATTGCCGTCTCACGAGAGTAGTGTGATGCAGCTGAATTTTGCCGGTGTGGATGCTAGGTTAACGGCAGATATCAGCAATGCTTTTGCACGGGCGTATATTGACACCAATATTGAGTTGCGTGCACAACCGGCCAGACAAAATGCCGACTGGTTTGATGAGCAAATGTCTTTTTTTCGTGAACGCCTCCAGCAAGCACAAGATAAGCTGTCTGATTATCAGCAGCAACATGGCATTGTGGTGATGAATGAGCGATTGGATCTTGAAAATGAGCGTTTGGCAGAAATATCAAAACAATTGGTCGATAGCCAATCGCATACTTATGAATTGTTATCTCGAAAAAATCAGCTAACCTTATCTAAAAGGAAACGCCAGTTTGAAAGTAATAGCGAGAAAGGTGATTCTTATGAATCTTTGGAAGAGGTGTTGAACAGCACTTTTGTTCAGGGATTGAAGGGCGATTTGGCGCGTGCCGAGGCCAAGTTCGCGGAAGTTTCCAAGCGTGTTGACACGAATCATCCGCAATATAAACAAGCTTATGCGGAAATGAGCAGTCTAAAAAATAAAATTGATAAGGAAATCAATACGGTGTTGGAGGGTATCAGCAATAATGCAACCACGGCGCAACAGCGTGATGAGCGCTTACTTTATGCATTAACTGATCAAAAAGATAAGGTTTTGCAGTTGAAGCAGCAACAAAATGAAATTGCTGTGCTAAATAGGGAAGTTGAAAATGCTCAAAAATTTTACGATAACGCCATGCAGCGTTCGGTGCAAACTCGCATGGAGAGTGAGGCCAGTCAGTCCAATATTGCTATTTTAAATCCTGCGTTAATTCCGCAACAACCCGCTAAGCCAAAAATCCTGCTTAATGTTTTGTTGTCAGTTTTTTTGGGGACGTTATTGGGTGTTTGTACTGCATTTGTGGCAGAGTTGCTGGATCGGCGTTTAAGATCGGCCATTGATATGACGGAACTGTTGGGAGTGCCGGTATTGGGAGTGTTATCAAGTGCAAAAAAGACTAAGTGGCCTTTTGCAAGGAAGAGAGCGACGTTGTGAAATCACTAACAATTGGGGGGTTGTTACTGGATGCCGGTAAAATCACCCTGGCAGGCGCAGAAAGAATATTACGCTTGCAGAAAGAAAGGGGCATGTTGTTTGGTGAGGCCGCTAAAGCGTTAGGGTTGATTACCGAAAAAGATATTCAACACGTTCTTGCACAGCAGTTTGATTTTCCTTTTCTGGCCAATAACAAAAGCGGCTTAAGTTTTGAACTCATTGCGGCTTATAAGCCATTTTCCCAACAGGTTGAAACCTTGCGTGCCGT
>NZ_FUKJ01000135.1 GCF_900163745.1 Crenothrix polyspora | reverse complement strand
TACTATGACCGTACGTTTTACGGCCATTCAAATGGAAGCCACCTTGATCCGGTGCAATGATGTAGCATAGGTTTTCTATGGCTCTGGCACGTACCAGCAATTCCCAGTGTGCCGCACCGGTTTCTGCGGTAAATGCCGATGGCACGATCACAATATCTACGCCTCGCTCACTCATTTTGCGGAAAAACTCCGGAAAACGCAGGTCATAACACACCGCAAGACCCAGGCGACCAAACGGCGTATCAAAAACCTGCAAGGCGGTGCCGGGTTCTATCGAATCGGATTCGCGGTAAACTTCGTTGGTACCTGGGACACTGACATCAAATAAATGGATTTTATCATAGCGGGCAACTTGCTTGCCTTGATCGTCATAAACCAGACAGGCCGCACGAACTTTATTGGGGGCATCACCAGCAATGGGAATAGTGCCACCGACCACCCAAACTGCGTATTTTTTGGCCATCGATGCCAAAAAGTGTTGTATCGGCCCTAAACCTTCGGGTTCTTTGGCTTCAATCTTATCTAATTCGTTATTCCCCATTAAAGCAAAGTTTTCTGGTAAAGCCACCAGTTTTGCACCGGCATGGGCGGCTTCTGCAATCAGTTTCTCAGCTTCCAGCAAATTGGAACTTATACTCGGACTCGATGCCATTTGTATAGCTGCACATTTACTCATTTGTATCCCTCATTTTTATTTTTTTATTGTTATTAATGGTGTTACGCACACCCAGCGTGTAAAATATTTTCCACGAAAAACACAAAAAGCACGAAAAAATCACTTTGTAGCTTGAAATTTTCACCATCCCAAATTACCTGGAATTATTGCTTTTTGGTAAACATTCACTTCCCCCTTGAAAAAGGAGGATTGAGGGGGATTTATTTAATAAAGCGTAGCTACTCAGCGCCGTCCAAAAGATAGAGTACAACGTTTTATCTATCCACGGAAAGCACAAAAAACACGGAAAAGCGTGAATATTTTGTCGCAAAAAGAATGAGTACCGAAAAATTTTTGTGTCTTTTGTGCTTTCCGTGGACTTTATTAACATCTACTGAGTAATCGGGAACTCAATAATTAGGCTTTTTGTAGACATCATCTCTTAATTCTTTAACCATGAAAAATCAGTAAGTCCATGCCAGGTTTTCTGCAACAAACCTTCATTGCCATGTAACTGACTGATTTTCGCACTGCCCCACTCACCTTTTATTCGATACTGCGAACCAAACAAAAAACCATCCTGATTTTTTCCTGTCAACGTTTTAGCCACTATAGAGGTCACCCTGCCTACAATTGTACCAGCAATAGGTAGCGCATCAGCACTATTTGGCACAACATTCACCGTGTAATCCACTGTCTTTTTAACCAGATCAGCTTCACCTGTCAGGGTGATCGTTGCCGGTATTGCATCAATCGCCAGATTTTTAGTCATTACCTTGCCATTGACAATATCAAAATGGCCATCGATACGGTTATACGTCAAACCATCCTGAAAGACATCGCTAAAATCCAGCTGCAAGCGTTTTATCCACTGCGCTAAAGCCAGCACGCCTAACACGCGGCCAAACCCCGGTTCTATACTGAGAATACGTCCCTGATTTAAATGCACATCAAGATGGCCTTTCAACTTGGCCAAAGCAAACTGCTGCGGAGCCGCTTTCCAGTTGAAGGTAAAATCAACCTTGGCATTGGTTTCGGTAAAATCGTTGGTCAATCCAATCTGATTAAAAAACGCACCGGCTTTGGGTACCTCCCAATGGCCTTTCAACGCGGTTTCAGACTGCTTGCCGGTTATTTTCCAGTCACCTGTCACCAGCATTTTATGATCCTTGCTGGCCAACTCCATGCGTTTGAAGACAATACCGTCAACCTTGCGTTCAGTTTCCACATTCAGTTGCCCTAAATCAAAGCCTTGCCACACTGTTTTCTTGCTGAAAATTGCCAGTAACGGCATGACTTCAGGGACTGTATCCCATTGGGATGCCCCTTGCCCTGGATCTTTACGGGTTAAATTGGCTTGCTTTAACAACGAAAAATCCAGCATATCCATATTGAAATTGATTTTCTCAGCACCGCGTAATTGATAGGGCACCCGAATCTGACCTTTCGCCACGTCGCTGTTAAGCGTTCCCGACCAATAGGTATTTTCCGGTTTTAAGGATAAATCAAACAAACCCAAATCGGTGTCTTTCCATAAGCCGTGCATAGTATAAATTTTTAAGGCTTTAATCCCCTGATCGGCAGCTTTATGTTCACCACTCGCTGACTGTGCAGCGGCCAAGGCTAACCAATCCTGTAATACCAGGCGATCACGGTTAATGTCGACAACTACCCCAGGCGTTTTAGGTTGCGCAACGTTTCCTGAACCCACCAAAACCTGCGCTGATTCTAGCGTTTTTTTGATTACATCCACCTTAAGCGCAATTTTCAGTTGATCGTCATAATTCATCACTACCGGCAACAAGGACGAATCATCAAAATTTAACGTCAAGGACACCGGTCTTTTCTGATCTTTAGACTTAACCAGAGTATCCGGCAAATCCAAAGCTATGCCCACCAAATCAGACTGTATGTTCAATTCGGGTGATCGCTTATCGGCAGGCAAATCCAGCTTTAACTGGTAATCGCTTGCACCAGAAAATTTATCCCACCACGATGATGGAAATTGCTGCGATAAATCTTCTATGGCCGCACGCCCCGCCACATTAATAACGGTGCTTTGGCTGGCCTGATCAATATCAATTTGAATCGGATAATGTAAGGCATCGGCTTGAATGGTGTCGCTGTAAACACCGCGCTCATTAAATTTTAGTGCGCCCTTAAGATGGGTTACCGGCAATGCTATGGACTTGACCGTCAACTTAGCATCATCAACTTGCGCGATACCTTGCACTTTGGCAACGGCATCTTCGCGCAAGGGAATTTTCAAATCCAGGGCAATCTGTGCAGCACCCACCGGGCTAATCGCGTTCAATACCGCATCAACACCGGCATGAAACGGCGTTTGCTGCATAAACCCCAACGCATTGGCAATGTCGCTTTCCAGCAGGCCTTCAATCAGCAAATGTGGGCTGTCGCCCAATTCCGGGATACTGATCCTGGCCTGATTGATTTTCATTTGCCGGGTTTGTCCTTGCCGCAACACCACCTGCAAGCTATTTTGTAAAAACAGCACTTCGGCATTGATGTCGGTAACAACAGGCCACTGCGGATGATAAGACAGAGTCCATTGTTCAACATCAAACAGGGTTTCGAAGACACCCTGACCGTTTTTAAAAGGAAAATCCGCCGGTTTTCCGTAAAATAAAAATCCGCCTTTGGGGACATGCCCTTTTATAAAAGCCTTATCCAGCCAACTAACAACTGACTTTTCCATAATACCCACAGGCAAATACTGCGCCACCTTACTGACATCATCGCCGGAAAATTCACTTTGTAGGTCTAAAAATGGCGGCTCATCGCCTTTGGACAGCGCCACAAACAAACGGCTTTTGCTGTTAATGACAGGAGCATTCAGCTCTAACAAGGGGCTGGATAACAGCCATTGGGTTTCGGTTTGCTTCCAATCCAGCGTACCGGCCAGCTTATACAAGGTTAATGGATTACGAAATAGCTTAGGCGCAATAAAGCGGCCATTTTCTGTAGCCAGCGCGATACTGCCCTGCTTATCAGTGCCTTGTACAGTACCACTGAGATTTTCCACAGCCATCCCGGCAGCACTGCCGGATAGACTGACATTGGCGAAACCACCGTTCAATGTCTGCGTGTTCGCCAATAAATTGGCCGATAAGGAAAAATTTTCCAACCGGCCTTTGATCGAGGTTTGGGTTAATTGCTGGTTTTGCGCGTCCGTTAACGGGGCAAAAAACAGCAAGGCTTTATTGATGACCGGCAAATCCAGGCGCTTACTGAACAAAGCCACTTTTTGCACAACCCCGGCTTTCTGTGTACCGGTTACGCCTAATACGAGAGTAGATTTAGCGTTCTGGTTATCTTGTTGCAATGACAAATCGTTGGCGATCAATCGCCACTGGTCATCTTTTACGCCCCAGTAAAATTGGGTTTTCAGGGTTTTGGCAACAAAATCGCTACGCTTAGCGCGTCGTAGAGTCAAATCCTGAAACTGCACATCACCTTGAATAGAACTGAGTTGTGATTTTTCTACCTGCGTCCAGACATTAAAATCGCCGATACCCGAATCAATATGCACAGACAGTGGCAGATCGCCAGTAATCAATTTGGCCAGCTTTAAATGCTTGCCTTCAATAAACACACTGCCCTGAATGGCATTAGGGTCAAAAACATTGCCGGTAAAATCAGCAGAGACGCGTAATTTGTCACCGTATTTTGTCGGCATGTTCGCCAACATGTTCAGCCGGTGTCGATCGGCATCATTCATAATCACCAGATCGACGGCATCGAAGATTATCGGCTTGCCCTGCCTTTTTTCATCCTGCCAGGTAATTTCGCTGTGCAGGACTTCGTATTTTCGACCTTGTAACAACCATAAGGGTTTGTCGTCATTATTGGCCTTTAAACCCACCAGGGCAAAACTGCCATCAAGCTTACGTTTTACTGACAGCTTTGCCCCCACCAGGGTGATCCAGGAAGATGACAACAGTTGCCGACTCTCCAGCGCTGCCACAAAATCAATGCCTACCCGTATTTGCTCTAGCTGTATGGCGGGCTTTTCACCGGTTTTAGCCGATAAAATAGTGATGTCTTTAATGACAATTTCTGGGCTGAAACCACGTATTCTCGCGCCTAATCGTCCTATGGTAACCGGTGTCCCCATAAGTTCACTGACATGATATTCCAAATCGGCTTTATAGCGCTCAATGCCATACAACAACAACCGTACACTGCTAACCGTAACGGTCATTGTAATCAAAGACCAAAAAATAAGATGCCGCGTTGCGCGTTTAATATGATGAATCATAAGCTGCGACTAAAGAAACAACCTTGCTACCTTAAGCGCATTTTTGCAATTTAAAGCAGCACCACATCATACTGCTCCTGATGGTATTCGCTCTCTGCCCTGAATTTAATTTGCACACCTAAAAATAGCTCCAGCTCCGCCAGCATATCCGCCTCTTCATCCAGTAGCATTTCAACCACTCCATTAGAGGCCAGCACCAGTAACTTTTGCACTTTATACAACCTGACTTCGCGGATAATTTCCCTAAATATCTCCAGACACATGGACTCTGCTGTTTTTAACACGCCGCGACCACCACACGCATTGCACGGCTCGCACAAAATATGCTCCAAACTTTCGCGGGTGCGTTTGCGAGTCATTTCGACTAAACCCAACACCGACACTTCGGTGATTTTCGATTTGGCGCGGTCTTTTTCCAGATGCCGCTCCAGTGCGTGTAACACCTGTTTTTTATGCTCATCGCTTTGCATATCGATAAAATCGATAATAATAATACCGCCCAAATTACGTAGCCGTAGCTGCCTGGCAATGGTTTGTGCCGCTTCCAGATTAGTCTTGAAAATAGTTTCTTCCAGGTTACGCCCACCCACGTAACCGCCGGTGTTGACATCCACCGTGGTCATCGCTTCGGTTTGATCGAACACCAGATGGCCACCGGATTTTAATTTCACTTTACGATCCAGCGCTTTCTGGATTTCATCCTCAACACTGTAAATATCAAATACCGGACATTCACCCGTGTAATGTTCAATCAAGGGCACGATTTCTGGTACAAACACTTCGGCAAATTCCACCAGGCGGTGATACGTCTCCCTGGAATCCACGCGGATACGCTCGATACTTTCTTTGTATAAATCCCTTAAGGTGCGGATGCTGAGCGGTAAATCTTTATGAATAAATTCTTTGGCTTTTGCAGTGGTAATTTTTTCCGAAATGGATTCCCACAGCTTCACCAAAAAGCGCATGTCGGCAATTAAAACCGCCTCATCTACACACTCGGCAGCGGTACGGGCAATAAAGCCACCGCATTCGTTTTCCTGCCTAAAAGCATCCAGGCAAGCGCGTAAACGAGCGCGTTCATCAGCACATTCAATGCGTTGTGATACGCCCGAATTACTGGCATAAGGCATATAAACCTGAAAACGGGACGGGATGGAGATGTCGGTAGTTAAGCGTGCGCCTTTGCTGCCCAAAGGATCTTTCACCACTTGCACGACAATCAACTGGCCGTCGTGCAAGTAATGCTCAATATTTTCGGAACCTTTTTTTTCCAGCTCCTTGCTGGATAGATCAGAAAGATGCAAAAAAGCCGCTTTGGGTAGGCCAATGTCAATAAAAGCCGCCTGCATACCGGGCAAAACACGGCATACCTGACCTTTATAAATATTACCGACTAAACCGCGTTCACGGGTTCTTTCGATGATGAGTTCTTGCAATACGCCGTTTTCAATCACCGCAACACGGGTTTCTGGCGGCGTGACATTGATTAAGATTTCTTCACTCATGCTAAAACTGTATTCCTTGTTTTATTAAAAGTTGTCCTGTTTCAAATAACGGCAATCCGACCACGCCGGAAAAACTGCCTTTGATTGACTCGACAAACACAGCGGCTAAACCTTGGATAGCATAGCTACCGGCTTTATCCAGCGGTTCGCCGCTGTGCCAATATCGCTCTAGCTCGTGTTCGGTTAATGTTTTAAACGTCACATCGGTTATGCTGACCGTCTGACTGTGTTCAGCGCCACGCAATGAAATCGCCGTATAAACCTGATGGGTTGCACCGGATAACTGTCTTAGCATACAGAGCGCATCATCCTTATCATTCGGTTTACCCATAATCACATCACCTAACACAACCGTGGTATCAGCGGCCAAAATTGGCAGGTGATGGCCTAATCTCGCTACACACGCAGCTGATTTTTCGGCGGCCATGCGTTGTACGTAAGCTAATGGCAATTCACCTAACCGCACAGACTCATCAATATCGACAGCATAAACGCTGTAAGCTACACCAATTTGATCCAAAAGTTGTTTTCTGCGCGGTGAGGCAGAAGCCAGAATAATCTGTGCTGTCATTCGCGGTGGTAGGGATGATTGTTAAGAACACTCCAAGCGCGATACAGCTGCTCGGCGACAATTATGCGTACTAAGGGGTGCGGAAACGTTAACAGTGACAAACTCCACGACTCTTTCGCCAAAGCTTTAACCGAATCCGCCAAACCTTCTGGACCACCAATTAATAACGCAACATTTTGGCCGCTGTCCTGCCAGCGTTTGAGTGAGTGCGACAATTCCACGGTTGTCCAGGTCTTGCCAGGAATATCCAGGCTGACGACATGGGCATATTGGGGTATGGCGGCAATCATTCTATCGCCTTCGTCTTTTACGATGCGGGCAATATCGCTGTTTTTGGTGCGTTTACCAGGGGCGATTTCTTTAAGCACCAAACTGCATTCACGCGGCAGGCGCTTGGCATATTCATCGTAGCCCTGTTGCACCCAACCGGACATACGATTTCCCACTGAAACAAGATGTATTTGCATAACGGGCAGAATACAGATTTCAGCCGTTTGTTGCAATGTTGTCTGTTAATGCTCAACATTTATATCGCACAAAAACCATAGCATTAAGCCCAAAAAGTATATGCCAAGTTTTAAAAAACCCGAATATCGGTTAAGGTTTGCCATCCAGCCGATTAACCCCGGCAATTTCTGGCGGTTACAGGAGAAATAATATGAATTTTGCACTGAGAATACCTGAATACTATAAAGCAGAGATTGAAAAGCTGAAGGGTAATACTTCCATTAATCAGTTTATTGTCAATGCTATTGCTGAAAAGATTTCGGCGTTGAATACAGAAGCTTATTTACAGGAACGGGCAGGTCGAGGTTCGCGGCAGCATGCATTAGGCTTATTGGATAAAGTGGCAGATGTTCCACCGGAAGATTATGACCGTGTTTGATACCCACAAGGCTGAAAAGCACTTGTTACCGTATGATTTAACTACAGTCGCTTATCGAGTCTGAGTTGTTATTGACTCGCGTAGAATGTGCCGACGCAAGATGGCACATCACTCACGATTGATGCGCTTTACTTCGTTTAGCGCATTCTATAGCCCTGAATTTCAGTCTCAGTTAATTTGAGCCGAAAACTACGTGGATTGCGAGTCCGACTGATTTCGATTACAAGCCGTTACAACTATAGCGTGTTTAAACTTACCCAATTTGATTCTAAATCTTTAAACTTATCCAAAACTTACGGTAATTTTTATGTCTGGTGGAATCAGTGCAATTAGGGGATTTGACTATCAAGCCACAGTTATTCTGGATATTTTGTTTGATCATTTTGATCAACACGGCTTAACGGCACAAGTACGTCCAGAAGGTGTTGATGACCTTGATCTACATTGGACTGACGCTGTAGAAGAATGCCGCCAATTTATTCAAATCAAAAAACCAAGAGAGAACAACAATGGTGATCGTAATCCATCACCATGGAGTCTGTCAGAAGCAATCAACGAGTTATTTCCAAATACTATTAAGCAGTTAAATGGTAATGGCTATACGCAAATCTGGATTGTTGGGGACGATGTTAATGATGATTTGAGATCACTTGTGGAGGCTGGCGTGAATGCTCCAATATCTTATGGTGAAGCTTATTGGGATGTAATTCACAGACTTGCTCGTAATGATGCTACCAAAGTGTCTAAGCTGAAAGAGGATATAAGAAAAAAAATTCAGAGAACCCCCTTCCCAAAAAACCTTCCATCTGATCCAGCAACTACGCTAATAGCAATAATTAATGAATTTGAAATCTTTGCAAAGAGTTTGAATGCTGGAGATAGCCTGATTGATGTGTACCGTGATAAAGCTACTCAATTACATGCCAGCTTGCCAGACATTTTGCAGAGAATTGAAATCAACCCTATTTATGGTACCGAGCAAGAAGTCACACAGCGAGTTCATAATCGCCTAGCACAACGTTATAACTTTTGTAAATATTCGCACTACCCCACAGACTACCCCAGCAAATGGGACAACGATGCACGTCGT
>NZ_FUKJ01000444.1 GCF_900163745.1 Crenothrix polyspora | reverse complement strand
GCGTGTAGAGACGCAAAATCTTGCGTTTCTACACGCATAAGTATCTACACAAGTTTCAAGCTCCTTCTCCAGAGGGAGAAGGTTGGGATGAGGGGGAAATATAACTTGTTGATTTTATTCTCCTCACCCCAACCCTCTCCAGCAGGAGAGGGGGTACAGAACTCTGCAACTCATTGTTTTTATTAAGCTGAAAATTGTGTAGATACCTATGCTCTACAGGTACGGCGTTTTCTTGGTTAAATTAACAAATCAGTGGGTTTCTTGTTGCCGATAATAAACATCCAGTTCCTGCAAGCGTTCAGGCGTACCTATATCCATCCAAAAACCAGTATACTTTTGTCCAGAAACACGGCGCTCCGCCATACCTGCCCGTAACAACGGCGCTAACTTGCTTTTGCCGAGTGGTATGTCTTTGAACAAATCGGGATGGTAAACACCAATGCCGCTGAAAGTGAATTTTTCTATGCCATTATCGCTAACACAGCCGTTGTTATCTACACTAAAATCTCCATTTTGGTGATGTTCTGGATTAGTGACCAGCACCAAATGCGCCAAATCAACCGTTAGGTTTTTAAGCTCAGCAAATGGAAAGTCCGTAGCAATATCGCCGTTGATAACTAGAAAAGGCGCATTGCCCAGCAGTGGTAGTGCATTGATGATGCCACCTGCTGTTTCCAATGCTTCACTTTCTGGTGAATAAGCGATGTGGGCACCAAACTGGCTGCCGTCACCTAGTGTATCTTCAATCTGGTAACCCAAATGCGCGTGATTAATAACAATTTCGTTAAAACCTGCGGCTACTAATTGCTTGATGGTATGGACAATCAACGGCTTGCCAGCAACAGCTAACAACGGCTTAGGAGTGTGATCGGTTAAAGGACGCATTCTTTCGCCGCGCCCTGCAGCTAGTATCATCGCTTTCATGCAGACAACCGTTGGTTAGGCATAAGGTGAGCGTTTAAGTAAACTGAAAATTCAGCCAGTTCTGGGTACGTGCTACTGATGTGTGCCACATAATTCAGGGTGCGAGGAATATCGTTAAGATAGCCCGATTTGCCATCTCTTAAATGTAAACGAGAAAAAATGCCGATAGCTTTAAGGTGGCGTTGCATGCCCATTAAATCAAACCAGCGTTTAAATTGGGCTAACGAGCAAGTAGTTAAACCGGCCTCTATAAGGCGCTGATAATAGGCCGTCATCCACGCATCAACCTGTGGTTCAGGCCAGGCGATATAGCAATCACGCAATAAAGACACTAAATCGTAAGTGATGGGGCCAATAACGGCATCCTGAAAATCGATAACACCTGGGCAGTTTTGAGCGGTCACCATAAGATTACGGGAATGGAAATCTCGGTGTACACAGACACTAGGTTGCTCCAATGCCGAATTAATCAACACGTTTTGTGTGCTTTGCCACAGCGCATCGGGGATATCGCTGTCCAGTAACTGGTCGATATACCAGTCTTTAAAGATAGCCAGTTCGCGGGTTAACAGCGCATGATCGTAACGGGGCAGGGCACTGCTATCAATCGCTGTATTGGATTGCAGGGTAATCAAGCTATCCAGTGCCGATTGATACAGGCCGGTCGCATTATCAGTGCTAAGTTGATCTAAAAAACACTGTGAACCAAAATCTTCCAGCAACAAAAAGCCAGCCTCAATATTGTGCTTAAAAATCGTCGGCACATTGACCTGCGAGTTACTCATCAAAGTAGCCACTTTAATAAACGGCTCGACATTTTCTTGCGGTGGCGGCGCGTCCATCACAATATAGATCTGCTCTGGTGTCGTCACCCGAAAGTAGCGCCGAAAACTGGCATCGCTGGAAGCCGGTACGCAATCTGTCACGGTTAATAACAAATCATTTTCAAGCCAGTCACGCATGGCTAGGGTTCTTAAGTCTTCAAACATCATTAGTGATTAGGGTAGATTAGTTATAATGCTGGGGCAATTTGGGTTAAAATGCCAATTCGGTATTTTACTTTGAATTAAGCTTCATTACGTTATTAGACTTACATTGCCTATGGTTCGTCGTTTATTTTGGGTTTTTTTACCTACACTACTGTCGCAGGTCAGTTTGGCTAGTGATGCCGCCTGGAATTGTCAACAGGATAAGAATAGCAAAGAATGGGTTTGCGTGGGCGATAAAAAGCCTGTCGCGCCACCCAATACTATTCAGCGATCCAGCGACAAACCCCGTGTTAACAATAATGAATCCGCCATTGTTGCGCCAGTTACGCAGCCGATTCCGGTAAAGCTAGTAGAGCTAGCGCCAACTCAGGCCGAGCCAATCAAACGCATTGAACCGCCAGCTGTTGTTAAAACCGAAAGCCCGATCGCTCCGCCTTCTGACACGGAATCTATAAACAGTGCGCCCGTAGCAATATCCAAAGCTGTTGAAGAAAAACCAGCACTCCCAGTCGAAACTGTTAAAGAAGCCATTAAAGTTGCACCGCCAGCAATAATTAAAACGGTTGAGCCAGTAGCGCCTGCCATTGCAGAACCGGTGCAAGTCCCCGACCTTCAAGCCCAACCTGGCGATTCAAAAACTGCTCAAGATGAAACTCCCGCAGCAGCCGAAAAAACAGCTGTAGCCGAAACTAAACCGGCGAAATCTTCGGATGTACCAGGCTGGCATTGTGGTGCAGACGGTGAAAAAGACGGCTGGGATTGTAAGTTGGTGGGCGCTGATCCTAAAGGCAAGCCACAAGTAGTGAAAGCCAATGACGATGATTTTGGCTGGCGTTTGCTAAATCCGGTATTTGATCATCAGGAAGAAAACATCTTCAGTAATTTGAATGATCGTTTCCCTGTTGATCCCTGGGCAGGCTGTGGCATAGAAATGTCGGCACAAAGAAAAAAGCCGACGGATAAAAAACTGCGGGAAGAATCGCCGCTGGATTTAAATTCCAATTATTCAGAAATTTTTGATAACCAGGTGGGTAATTACGTCGGCAATGTTGACATCAGTCGTGCCGATCAACGTGCGTCCTCTCATGCGGCGCATTACGACACGGTTTCCGAAATACTGGATTTACACGGCGATGTTTTTTACAGCGAAGATGAAATCGGCATGTACACCGATTCGGCGACGCTTAAACTAGCTTCCGATGAAGCAAGGCTCAGAGATGCCTTGTTTATTTCGCCCACTACGCCGATAAGGGGTCGGGCAAAGGCAATTTATCGGGACAATAAATTTTTATCGCGCTACCGTGACGCGGCATATACCAGTTGCCGTCCTGGTAACCAGGATTGGGCAGTCCATGCCAGTGAATTAAAATTGAACAAAGAAACCGGCAAGGGCGCGGCTAAAAATGCCTGGCTGGAATTTAAAGGTTTCCCGGTATTTTATTCGCCGTATTTGTCTTTCCCTATGGATGACAGGCGTATGACCGGTTTTCTGGCACCGGTATTTGGTAACACTCGCAGCAACGGTTTTGATTTTTCTACGCCTTTCTACTGGAATATTGCACCTAATTATGACGCTACTTTAAGACCACGCTACCTGATGGAACGCGGTATTTTGTTAGGTGGTGATTTCAATTACTTAACTCAAAGTTCGCATGGCACGTTCAGTGGCGAATATTTACCCAATGATGGAAAATACGCGGGCAATGCTAATACAAATACAGCAGGAAAGCCGTCAGGTGAGAGTGAGAATCCTTATTATAACAAAGCCAGATACCAGTTTTCGCTAAATAACACCACCCAGTTTTCACCCAAGATCAGCTCTCATCTGGATTTAAATTATGTCTCTGATAAAAACTATTTTTCTGATCTGGGCAACTCATTAAGTTTTTCTAATTTTAGATTTATTAAAAGCTTTGCCGATCTTAAATATATTGATAAGGGGATTTCTTTAACCGGTCAGGTGGTTAATTATCAAAGAGTGGATGAAAACCTAACAGGCATTAGCATTCCCTACCGTAAACTGCCGCAGATCAATTTAGCTTTGGATCATGCTTTCGAAGCTATGGCCATGCCGCTTTACACGGAGCTTGACAGTGAGTACGTGTATTTTCAGCATATTGATAGCGTAGAGCCGAGGAACGCAACTATCACACCGTTGCCCGAAAGCCCATCCCCAGTAGATCCTGTTACAGTAATTAACACCCAACGAGAAACCACACTGCCCGAAGGACAGCGCCTTAATATTAAGCCTTCCGTAAGTTTACCCTGGAAAACAGATTCTGCTTATGTGACACCCAAACTATCCTTACAATATACGCAATACCTGCTGAACAACCAGGGGGCAAGCAACCCTAGCACTGTATCCAGAGTGCTACCGATACTGTCTGTGGATAGCGGCCTGTATTTGGAACGTGATTTAGATATTGCCAGCACTACTTTAAAGCACACCTTAGAACCCCGATTGTTTTATTTATATATTCCAAGGACAGATCAGAAAGACATCCCTTTGTTTGATTCGGGATTATATGATTTTCGCTTCAACAGCATGTTCAGGGAAAATCGTTTCAGCGGTACCGATAGAGTGCAGGATGCCAATCAAATCACACTGGCGCTCACCTCGCGCCTGATTGATCCGGCGACCGGATTAGAAAAACTGAAATTAAATATCGGTAATATTTTATATTTTCAAGACCGAGAAGTATCGTTGGCTTATTGGGATCAAAATGGGCTACTCCAGGAAAGACTGCCTGAAAAGACAGCTTTTAAGCAGCAGCGCTTTTCCAATGTAGTGGCCGAAGCCAGTAGCGAATTGAACGAGCATTTTTCGGTCGATACCGGTTTACAATGGAATCCACGCACGAATTATATGGAGCGCGGCAATATTGGTTTGCATTTTGTTAATCAACCCGGAGAGCTGGTTAATTTAGCGTTTCAGTACCGAAGAGATGACTCAAAGTGCCGGACCAGTGATGATGCAACAGCAACAGCCCCCGCAACACCAGGCTGTAAAGATGTTAATGGCTCCGCTATCGATCCAAACAGTGATGCCACCCGAAATGATATTATCCTAACCGATGCGTCCCTACGCTGGCCGATTTATGATGACTGGTACGGCATAGGACGTTGGCAATATTCCTGGCTGTATGGCAGAACTCAGGAAGCGTTCCTAGGTTTTGAAAAAGAAAATTGCTGCTGGCGTTTTCGCATTATCGGTCGACGCTATTTTAACGGTCTTACCAATCCTAGTGCTTCGGGACTTTCAGCCGTTGATTTAAATACCGCTCAGGCGCAAACAGGCGTGTTCTTTCAGATAGAACTTAAAGGACTGACCGGTATTGGTCAAAAGCTCGATGACTTTTTTGAAAAAAATATTTATGGCTATCAGAAGCCACAAAAATGATGAAACCAATACACATAAAGAAAAACCTTGTAGCCGTCATAATCGGCATGTTGTTGCTGGCAAGTTTTAGTGGCTATGCAGAACAGCTGGACAGGATAATTGCCGTTGTTGAAGATGATGTGATCCTGGAGCGCGAGTTAGAGGGCGAAGTAACCGCCGTAGTTAAGAAAATACAAGCCAGTAAAATGGAAATGCCGCCGTGGTCTGTGTTACGTAAACAGATCCTGGAAAAAATGATCGTGGAAAAACTCCAGCATTTATTGGCGGAAAAAACCGGCATTAATATCAGCCAAGACATGCTGGACAGTGCGGCTGCCGATATTGCCCAACGCAATAATATGACACCTGAGCAGTTTAAAGCGGAGCTGGAAAGTCAGGGACTATCGTACAAGGATTTTTTAAATAATTTACGTAACGAAATTATTATTAACCAGGTACGAGGCAAAGAAATTGGTGGTCGTATTAATGTGAGTGATAGGGAAGTTGAACATTATCTGGAAACGCAAGATAAATTCGGCGAAGAATCCACCCAATATCACTTGGGGCATATTTTGATTGCGGTTAAAGAGGCGGCTTCTTCAGCGGAAATCCAAAAAGCCAAGGCTAAGGCCGACGAACTGGTCAAAAAGCTGCGTGCAGGACAGGATTTTACCCAAGCGGCGATCAGCAATTCTCAAGACAGTAACGCTTTAAAGGGCGGTGATTTGGGCTGGCGTAAAATTGCCGATGTACCGACACTATTTGCCGATGTCGTCAGCAAGCTGTCACAAGGTGATATTACTGATCCCATACGCAGTCCTAGCGGATTCCATATCGTCAAATTAATGGAAGTAAAAGGGATGGGTAGCGCCATGATCACCAAAACCAAGGTGCGGCATATCCTGATAAAAACCAATGAATTGGTCGATGATACCGAAGCAAAAAATCGCTTACTGGCCTTAAAAGCCCACATTGCAGAAGGCGATGATTTTGCTGTACTGGCACGCGCACAATCCGATGATAAAGGTTCTGCACTAAAAGGTGGCTCACTGGATTGGGTGGGGCCTGGCGATTTGGTGAAACCTTTTGAAGACACCATGAGCAAGCTGGCAATTAATGAAATCAGTGAACCGATACAAACGCAATTTGGCTGGCACTTGATTCAGGTTTTAGGACGCGAAAACAAAGACAATAGCGATCAAAACAAAAAGAACTTTGTCAAAGAAGCCATACGTAAACGCAAAATTGAAGAAGAAACTGAGTTATGGTTGCGCCGGTTACGTGATGAATCATTTGTGGAAATTTATGAGGACAGGCTCTAACGTCGGTTCAGCACCCTGGATAGCGTTTAGACATCAGGATGGGTAATAATCAATTACAAATCGCCTTGCCTAATGAGGAGGCATCATTAAAGCTCAGGCTGCAACACATTCTTCACAGTGAGAATCTGCAAGATCAACGGACATTACTGACCACTCTGGCTGCTGAACTGGCTGTTAATGTCCTGGATTGTGGTGCAGCTTTACTGCACATTATGCAACAAGATAATGACACGTCTTCATTGGCCACACGAAATAGGCTAAATCATCCCCCATCGTCTACACCTATACGGGTCGATAGCCGTGTAATGACAACTTGCATATCCGAGCCCCATCCTAGTACGGATATCCACATTCTGGAACCGGTGTTGCCGTCTGGCTATGTCATGCCAACCGTTAAAATGTTACGTTATCGCCTGGATATTGGCAAAAAACACCAGCTTACTGTAAAAGAACTTAAAAAAGTATTGGTCGAAGAATCCGGTGTCGATATTAATAACATTAATAATGTTATGATTCACGGACAGTACACGCTGATTGAATTACCCGATGAAATGCCACAAGACATTTTTCAGCATTTAAAGACGGTTGAGATTAGCCAGCAAAAGCTGAACATAAAACGATTAAAATCACGCACTAAAAAACAGGCCAACAATCGTTTTCGTCGTGGTAAACCGCGCGTTAATCAGCGCAGCGACGACGATTCGGCTTAAACTCTTGTACTTGTTCAGTCCCCCTCTTTGAAAAAAGGGTTAGTACCCAAAGGGCATAAAAGGAGATTTTTTAAATAAATCCCCCTCAACCCCCCTTTTTCAAAGGAGGAAGAATACTTACAAACTCTTCAGACAAATACACACTCAGGACTTCGCATTCGCCACGTAAAGTACCTTCAACTACTAACGTGGTAGGCCATAACTATGACAAATATTCAATACATCGACTCCCCAGAACAACTGGTTCTACTGTGTGAGCAGATCAAAAAAGCACCTTGGTTAGCACTTGATACCGAGTTTCTACGCGAAAAAACCTACTATCCCAAATTTTGCCTACTACAAATAGCCACACCGGAATGGGTTGTTTGCGTTGATCCTATTGTGCTACCGCAGCTGGATACCCTGTTTGAAGCCCTTTATGATACGAATATCGTCAAAGTGTTTCACTCGTGTCGGCAAGATTTGGAGATTTTCCATCAAATAACCGGCAAATTACCATCGCCTGTTTTTGATACCCAAGTTGCTGCGCCATTATTAGGTTTTCAGGATAATCCTGGCTATGCCATGTTGGTGTCCAGTTTTTTAAATGTCAATTTAAACAAAGCGCATACCCGTGCCGATTGGAGCAAGCGCCCGTTAACCGAGGAGCAAATTCAATATGCGGCTGATGATGTCATCTATTTGTGTCAAATTTATCAGGTTATGACGCAAAAATTAGCCGAGTTGGGGCGTACCGATTGGTTGGTGCATGATTTTGCTGAATTGGAAAATCCTGATCTTTATCTTGTTACGCCTGAAAAAGCCTGGTTAAAAATTAAAGGTAAAAATAAGCTGACCGGTAAGCAATTGTCTGTTGTACAGGCATTAGCCGAATGGCGCGAAAGAACCGCGCAAGCTGAAAATCGTCCTAAAAACTGGCTGTTGCGTGATGAAATTTTGTTCGATATTGCCAAACTGCAACCAGAAACGCCGGGTCAGTTAGCCGATATACGTGGTATTGATTTGCGGATAATTAATCGGCACGGTGCAGAACTCAGTCAACTGGTTAACGCAGCAAAAAATCGGCCACCGATTCCGCTTAACCTGAAAGGGCGACCTGCAAAGAAAACCCAGCAACAAGAAGCTATTTTGGATATTTTGACGGCGCTGGTTCGGATTCGAGCTGAAGAAAATCAGCTAAATCCCAGTATTTTGGCCGACCGTAAAGATTTGGAAGTATTGCTGTTTAATGACGATGAGGAATGTCCGCTGTTGCATGGCTGGCGTTTTAGTATGGCGGGTAAGGAGTTGGTGGGGTTGCTGAAGGGGGAATTGTCATTGGGGATTGAGGCGGATAAGATAAATATTATTGATTTGAAGGCGTAATGCTCTTGCGCTTCAATACGATTTTTACTTTAGGAATTTGTAGATATGAAGCTTCGAATTATATGTATGCAATGCTTTCAGGATCAAGGGCATCCCTCTAATCAGGTTCATACTGTCGAAATTCAAGATGATAATATTTATTCGTTAACTTGCGATCATGGACATAAGACACGAACTGTTTTGCAACAGCAAAAATTCGAGATACTTTTCGATTTAGGGGCTATGGCCTTACTTGATGGTTACCATAGAGAGGCAGTAACCAGTTTTGCAGCATCGCTTGAGCGATTTTACGAGTTTTATATAAGAGTTATAACGATAAAGTTTAAAATCGAAAAGGATAAATTTGATAAAGCATGGTCTCATATAGCGGCTCAATCAGAAAGGCAACTGGGCGCATATATTTTTACATATTTATTAGATCATCCTACAAGTGAAACGCCTATTATCGACAATGAAAAACCAGAACTGGTCGGCACATCAAAAAGTAAAACAAAAACATGGAAAGACTTTAGAAATGCTGTGGTGCATAAAGGATATATCCCTTCATCTTCAGAAACATTAGCATATGGCGACATGGTTTATAATCATATTTACTATTTAATCAATGAATTAAAGCATAATTCTTCTGAGTTTATTGGAAAAGCAACAGTAGAATATATGACCTCTGTTCCCCCTGTATCACAGTCCATGGCTATTTCAACACTGATAAGTCTTATTGGAGACAATCAACCCGTTAGGTTACAAGATGCGTTGAAAATTCTACAGGGAGAGCATGGAACATGGGTGTCAACTCCAATAACGCGTCTTCTTGATTAAAAGAATAGCAATGATAAAAATATTTTTTCTATTACCCACGTAGCCTGAGTCAAACGCAATAAAATATAAAAACGTTTAAGACGGCACTATTGCCTCTAACCACCGTTGCATCGCTATTAAAATCTCAAGAAATCATCCCTCAAAATAATTTCTGCGTAAATCCTACGCAGAAACCACTTATCAAAAAAGTGTGACGCAGTTCACATTTTTAATATATTCACTCCAGTCCAACCAGGTGTCTGATTTTTTAGACTACATTTCCGAATGTACACTAAAAACCTATTTATCAGCTCTATGTTATATAGATTAAACATCTAACTTGCTGTCGATAGTAGATTTTAGGATTTTTGACACACATGTCTATTACATACAACACACAAACAGGATTTTTCTATGAAGAGCAGTATATTAACTTCTTCGGTATTAATTGTTGGGACACTTTTCGCATCTCAGGCTATGGCAGACGTGGAAGTCGTTGATCCCGCACCCGTTATATTAGAACAACCTATAGAGCAACCCGTCGTAGATGAGCCTGTTTTCACAATTGAGCCCAGTATCTTGCTAAGTGAAGACCCGCTAATACTCGTTGATCCACCGATATTTATGGAATCACCAGTTCTTATCGATGCACCTATAGCTGTAGATCCAGTGGCTGACATCATGGATCCAGTCCCTTTTGATCCGCTAGTTTATATAACAGATCTAGTAGGTTGGCAACCAGAGCCAGTTCTTACCGAGGAACCTATAGCCATTGAAGATAAGTTCATACCGCTGCTAAAAGAAGGGATACTTGAACCACTTGTCCTCACGACAGCAGCGCCACTAGTCTTTCAAGATTCCCTTCTATCTAAACCTAAACCTAACTGTCACGGAGTAACTGCGACTATTGTGGGTACAGAAGGCGCTGATAAATTGACAGGAACACCAGGACGCGACGTTATTATCGGTTTAGGCGGAAATGATAGTATCAGCGGTCTGGGCGGAAACGACATTATTTGTGGCAATGATGGTGTTGATACCATTACAGGTGGATTAGGAAACGATTATATCGATGGTGGTAAGGGTGACGATAATATTAAGGGAGATGCGGGGAACGATAACCTGCTTGGTGGTATCGGAAATGATAGCCTGGCAGCAGGCGCAGGTAATGACAAAGCCTATGGTGGTGCAGGCGATGACCTGATTTCCGGCGAAGCGGGTCACGACAAATTGACCGGCGATGCAGGCGATGACCAAATGAATGGCGGTGCTGGAAATGATGTTATTTCTGGTAGTGGCGGACAAGATCAAATCACAGGCGGCTCAGGTAAAGATACCCTGAATGGTCATGGTGACAATGATGCCATTAATGGTGGCTCAGATAACGACAAAATCTCTGGCGGTACTGGCAACGATATTTTATCAGGTGGTGACGGCAACGATGATCTGAGCGGCGAAAGTGGTAAAGACTCTGTTGCTGGCGGCTTGGGTGATGACTCGATATTTGGCGGTCTAGGTAGCGATGATCTTTCAGGCGATCAAGGTAATAACAAAATTGATGGTGGCCTAGGTTCAGATGATAACTGCACTCCAAACCCACAAGAAAAACAAAAGCAAAAACAAAAAGATAAAAGTTCAGGTTGTGAATCACATAACTCAAGACACGAAGAAGAGTTAAGTGACGACTAATTTGACGAAATAACCCCGTTCAAACATATCTAAAAAATCAGTAAAAACTGGTGGGGATAACAAGATTACAGCTGTTATTTCCACCACATCCTCCAGCTTACACTACGCCACATCTGGCTATTGAAGTCAGCTAAAATATCAGTTGCCCCGCAGTCTTGGTTAAATGCGATAAAATGTAAAATCTGTGCAGAAAAGGGTAGAGCGAAACAAAACCCTGCGCAATAGTTTACAAAGGCAAAATAAACCATGACCCAAAACTGCCAGTCCAAGCGACTTTTTTATTCCCTGGCACACGCCGCATTGTCGCTAACCTTGTTGAATTGCACTCAAGCCGCCGCTGTAACCAGTACCCCTATAGAAGACCCCCGTTCCTACCAACACGGCATAGATTTTGTGTCTTTACCCGACAGCAATTATTATCTTGTTTGGGCCAGTTCTGGCAATCCGCCTACAAGAGCAAAACCAGATGACAGCTGGCCGCATGATATTTACTATTCAAAGATTAATCCCCAAAACCCCAAGATTACCCCGCAACTGCTCATCAGTAATCCCGAAGCACAAGAACCAGCCAGCGCGGCAATTTCCTCAGATGGCAATATCATGGTAACTACAGAAGACGGCTGGAACACAACAAATGAAGTTGCCCAGCGCTATGGTATATATGATCTCAATTTAAATCCTGTGTTGCCTTATCCTCGCATGGCTTATGATGGTGGACATTCCGGCCATGTCGCTGCCGTTGACAACCATTTTGTCCTTTTTTATTCGGATGATTGGGTAAATGGTGGCGGGGTTGATAACCTGGGGTCTGGCGATGATGTTATCGCCATGATTTACAGCGCTAAAGGTGAATTAGAAGGCAAAATAGATATTGCCACAGGAAATACCACCCGCGATTGGTGGCCGCTTGTTGCGGGATCAAAAACTCGTGCCGCCTTAGTGTGGCAGCGTTATGTAGACAAACAAATCTATGGCCAATTAATGCTGTCCATACTCGATGTTAAACAGAAAACTCTGGTAGTTAATGCCCTTAAAATAGAAGATTCAGTCAAATATTACACTTATAGCGTGACATACCTGCCCTCCATTGAGCGATTTTTAATACTCGGAGCCTATCAGGATGGCGCTGGCTTTGCCTATCTGCTCGATCAAGATGGCCATATCATGGCAGCAAACAAAACCTTACCGGCTATTGTGCGTGAATCTCAATCTATTGCGTTGGAACAATCAGGAATGGTGAAGATTGCACAGCCCATAACGCCGAATGGACTGGCAATACTGGCCATTACACCCTCCAGTATCACCCTGAAATCCACTGTTGCTGATGACTATCAATGGCAATATTCAGGTATTGATGGTATTTTTTTGAATCCAAATACCGTGTATATTGTTTCTACATCAGCTTCAGGATTAGTAGAGAAAACCTTTCATCTTTCTGATAAGGACTGAAGCCACTGTTATCACCCACTTACATCAAGGTTCACTATGTTAAAAGCACACGGCTACGCCACCCATAATGCCCATTCAGCCTTAGCGCCTTTCAGTTTTGAACGCCGAAATCCAGGCGACAATGACATCCAAATTGAAATTCTGTTTTGCGGCGTGTGCCATTCCGATATTCACCAGGTCCGCAATGAATGGGGCAGCTCGCGCTATCCTATGGTACCGGGTCATGAAATTATTGGCAAAGTCACCAGCATGGGAAGTGCAGTCATTGGTTTTAATATCGGTGATACGGTAGGTGTCGGTTGTCTGGTTGATTCGTGCCGGGTGTGTGCCGATTGTAGCGATAACCTGGAACAGTTTTGTAATACCGCAACCTTTACTTACAATGCGCCGGACAATATTTCGGGCGGCAGCACTTACGGCGGTTATTCTTCCCAGATTGTAGTCGACCAACATTTTGTACTGCATGTTTCCGACAAGCTCGATCCTGCCGCCGCCGCACCGCTATTATGTGCGGGCATTACGACCTATTCACCGTTGCATCATTGGCAAGTCGGTAAAGGCGATAAAGTCGGCATTGTCGGGCTAGGTGGATTAGGCCACATGGGGGTTAAACTCGCCCGTGCGATGGGGGCGCACGTTGTCCTGTTTACCACGTCAGCGAGTAAAATAGACGATGCCATCCGGCTGGGTGCGCATGAAGTTGTTCTGTCCAGCGATGTTGAAGCCATGCAAAAACATCAACTCAGTTTTGATTTTATCCTGAATACCGTAGCCGCATCCCATAATCTTGACAGCTTTACCGAATTACTCAAACGCGATGGCACACTGTGTCTGGTGGGTGTACCAGATCAGCCGCATCCATCTCCTGCCATTGGCAATCTGATCTTCAAGCGCCGGCAAATAGCAGGCTCACTCATCGGCGGTCTAAAAGAAACCCAGGAAATGCTGGATTTTTGTGCCAAACATAATATTGTCTCGGACGTAGAAATCATCCCAATACAAGACATTAACACGGCCTATGAACGTATGTTAAAAAGCGATGTTAAATACCGGTTTGTTATTGATCTGGCCAGTCTACCCGCTGATACTAACGCTGAGGATTATTTGAAATGACAAAATCAACGCGCGTTCCTGAACAAATGCAGGACAAATTCGACAGCATAACAAAAGAAACCGATGCCTTTTGCGAGCAATATCTTAATGATGAATACAAGGGGGTTATTCGCCTGGCTATCGCGGCACTGTGTCGTAAGCGGCCATCACCCTTGCTGAAAGGCAAAGAAAACTCATGGGCTGCGGGGGGTGTTCATGCTATCGGAATGGTCAATTTTTTATTTGATAAATCACAAACACCACACTGTAAGGCACCGGATATCTACACTTACTTTGGTATTGGCTCCAGTACGGGGCAGGGTAAATCAAAGGAAGTCCGAGATTTATTAAAAATGGGGCAATTATCCCCAGAATGGACGTTACCAAGCAGAATGGCGGAAAACCCATTAATCTGGATGATTCAAGTCAATGGCATGATCGTAGATGTGCGTCACATGCCGTTGGAAGTTCAAGAAATCGCTTATGCTAAAGGCTATATTCCTTATGTTCCCGGAAACAAAAAAATGTAACAGGCCTGTTTAAGTTTGTTTGTAACTACTCAATCTTTCAAAATATAGGGTATAGCATTTTTATCTATCCACGGAAAGCACAAAAAACACGGAAAAATGT
>NZ_FUKJ01000143.1 GCF_900163745.1 Crenothrix polyspora | reverse complement strand
AAAGCGGCCAATATTGAGCCAATGTTAGCACTACGTGTTGTAAGAGCTAATGGTGATTGGGAAAACTATTGGGGTAATTTCTCCACCGCAGCAGCTGCATGAGATTCCCCGCACTTTTAATCACACCCGGCTGGTGCCCAAATCGACACGACTACGTCAAACGGGCGGTTGTTTTTTGGTATTTTTGCTGCACTGGCTGAATTTGATCGGGAATTGATTGCCGAGCGGACACAAGCCGGGCTTGTTGCGGCAAGGCTCGGGGGCGAAAAGGTGGGCGGCCGCGTAAAATGGATCGATCCAAGTTGATGATGGCTATGAACGCATTGGCAGACACGAATTCGAATGCAACGGATGTGGCTAAGAAGCTTGGAATTACGACAACAACACTTTATCTCTACGTCAACGGTGATGGTTCGGTAAAGGCAGCAGGCCAAGCTATCCTTAACCAGCACGGTGTCGATACTAAAAAGCCAAAAAAACAATAGAATTATCCCTATTTTTTCAATTGGTTACTGCATGCTTTACTCATTTACGAAGGAATCCTTACGGTCACCCTACATCAGCATGACATGTCATCCTCTACCGACAAGGTCTCGCGTAGACTAATTTCCAATCAATCATCAATGCCTAACTTCTGGGCTATACTTTCCTGTAAATGCAATAGCATTCGACTTTTCAGGAATATGTACATCAAGGCAAAAAGAGAATTTATTATGAATATTGGCGGTGTAAATTTATTATCTTTGTCACCAGGCAATAACCCTGTTGAAGGGGGAGCGGGAACGAAGCCTTTGTCTGAAAATAACACCATTCCCGAAGATTTTTCGAATGCATTAATGGGTCAGATAGCGTTAATTGAGGTAACCGGCCAATTCGAATTACCCAGACAGTTGCAAAGCATGGCTATGCCCAAAACCATTGGCAATTTGCATGACAGTAGTAACTTGTTGAAACATGCAGACGGCAAAGAAGAGCGTGCCGCTTTGTTAGACAAATATTTACCCCTGTCATATAAAAAAAATGAGACCATTGACCTTAATCGGGATGCTGGACTTGAAGCAACTTTGCTCGCGTTAACTGACACGTTAACCGCCATGATGCCAGGCAGTAAGCCAGATCAAGCGACAACGCCACCTAGCCCGCTTCCGTTAACTGACACGTTAACCGCCA
>NZ_FUKJ01000264.1 GCF_900163745.1 Crenothrix polyspora | reverse complement strand
GGCTTGATGTCGCTTAGACAGTTATATCGCTAATTTTATCTAGGGATGGTGCGAATATTTACGATAATTGTTGATCAAGTCTTTAATATCAAATGAGGAGGTTCAAATATGACAACTGCTCTTCAACCTAACATACCTTTAAAAACATACCGATTTTTCTTTGACTTTGACTTACCCTTAAAGCTGCCAAAATTTGCCGGTTCTGCATGGCGTGGTGCTTTTGGCACTGCGCTTAAAAAAACCGTCTGCGTTGTGCGTAATACCCCGTGCAATGAATGTATGCTCAAGAGTAGCTGTGCTTATAGCTATGTTTTTGAAACACCCCCGCCTGACAATACCGAGAAAATGCGCAAGTACAATGCTGCGCCGCATCCGTTTGTATTGCGCCTGGTCGATGGAAAAAACCAGTCAAAATCACAATACGCTTTGGATTTGACCTTGTTCGGCCATGCTGGCCGTTTTTTCCCTTATTTAGTTTATGCCTTGCAACGGGCGGGGTTAGAAGGTATCGGAGGTCATCGGCAAATTTTTAGCCTAAAAACCATTGTTGATATGTCAGACGCTGATAATCGAAACATTATTTATGAGGACGGCAAGTTAACGCAAAATACCTGCGCAGCTTCTCCTGAGATCCCTGCAATGCCTGCGCATATCACTATCAATCTGTTAACCCCTTTACGGGTTAAGCAGGGAGGGAAAAATGTATCCCACACTCATTTCAGTTTTGGGGCGTTTTTCAGTACGTTACTCAGGCGTATTTCCATGATTAGCTACTTTCATACCGATACGCCATTGGAAACCGATTTTGCAGCATTGACTGCCCAGGCTAAAAATACGGAATTCAGTACCCAGCAGTTGTCCTGGTATGATTGGACACGCTATTCATCGCGGCAAGACATGGAGATGAACATGGGAGGATTGGTAGGAAAACTACAGCTTGACATGCAGGGACTAGAAAAATTTTGGCCATATCTTTGGTTAGGCCAATGGACACATCTGGGCAAAGGTACTAGCATGGGACTGGGAGCGTACAGCATTCAAATGACAAGCTTGTCAAATGATACCATTGTTGTTTAGTCGGCGATACTATTCTGATGACACACAAAACAACGTTATTGATGGTTACCGGACTGACACCGCAAGTAGTTACCGAAACCCTGTACGCCCTGCATCAACAAAATGCCATGCCAACGGCCATTCATATTCTGACGACTGCTGAAGGTTATCAGCGGGCGCGGTTGACGTTGATTAATGATGGCTGGCTCATGCGGTTTTACAGTGATTACCAATTGACACCACCCAAATTCACCGCTGAAAACATCCATATTTTGCAAAACGCTGCGGGTGAGCCGTTGAACGACATTCGGACACAAGCCGACAACCAGGCTATGGCGGATGGCATTACCGAATGGGTCAGGGTACTTACCAGCGATGACGAAAAAGCATTGCATGTGTCTATTGCGGGTGGCCGGAAAACCATGGGGTTTTATGCCGGTTACGCACTATCGCTTTATGGTCGTCCACAGGACAAGCTTAGCCATGTATTGGTATCGGCTGATTACGAATCGCATCCGCAATTTTATTACCCAACGCCTTATTCTCAGGTTATTTACGGTAACGATCCTACCCGTAAACCATTGGATACCCAAAATGCCGAAGTCATGCTCGCTGATATTGCTTTCGTTCGTTTACGGCATGGACTGGATAATGCCTTATTGCAAGGCAAAAGCAGTTTCAGCGACTCGGTTAGCAAGGCACAGCAAGTTCTTGGACTCCCATTTTTAAAGATTGATCTTAAGCAACGCTGTATTGAGGCACGCGACCAAATCATTTATTTGTCACCTGCCGATTTGGCGTTTTATAGCTGGATTATCCATTGCCAGTTTACCCTGTCCTCATCACCTGTTTGCCCTAGCGATGGACTTTTAGAACCGGATTATGCCCAGCAATATCTTGCTCAATACTGCCTGATTGTCGGTGAAATGGGTGGTGCGGATCGGACAATCAATGCTTTAAAAAACGGGATGGGCAAAAGTTTTTTCGAACAACGCAAATCCAGGATTAACAAAAAAATCACCGAACACCTGCAACAGGCCGGAATGCCTTTCCTGATTACCACTGTAGGCGATAGGCCTAAGCGGCATCAGGTGTTGTTACAATTAGAACAGATTAAACTTCTTTAACGGGAAAAGCATGAAAAAGCATGATCACGCAGTTTTTGGATGTTTATTACATGATATTGGTAAATTTTTCGAGCGGGCTGAAATTCTTGACGACTATCGCAAAGACCATGAAAAACAACAAAGTTATTGCAAAAAGAAACCGGAGGGCGGTTATAGTCATTTTCATGTTTTGAACACGCTAAAATTTTGTGAGTTGTTAAGCGAGCAGGTAACGCAAATAAAACCTTACGAAAAACAAAGACATAAGACAGCCGACCAAAATTGGATCAATTTGGCATCTTTTCACCATAATCCTTCTGAAAAAGAAGATTCTTTTCTGGAAAAAATTGTTCAAGCCGCTGATCATCTAGCAAGTGCTGAACGGGAACAAGGCAGTTTTTATGAACAAGGCATTAATAAAAAAACCCAGCTTGAATCATTGCTCGGACGGGTTAGTTTAGAAAAAGAAGCCCGCCAAAATGATTATTTTCTGCCTTTGACGAATACATCATTATCCGATCACGCCATCTTTCCTCAGAAGGCTGGCTTATCGGGTATGGAAGAGAAAGCGAACGATAAGGGCAAAGTCTGGCTGACGCGAACTACTTTGGCTCCAGAATACCAAAAAATTGCCAAGCAATTTATGGCGGAATTACAGGAATTACAGGTTTTCCAGACCAATATGGATAAAGATAAAATATCCAGGTCGACGTTGCGGAGCTTGTTATGTTTAATGGAATTGTATTTAGGCCAAGTGCCAGCCGCAACCAACGTTCTACATCCCGATATTTCGTTATTCGATCATTTGCGCGTTACGGCGGCTATTGGTGAAAGTTTGTACTTGTTTCATCAAGTAAATACTGATCAAGCTGATTATGACGATAAAAAAACGGTGAAATGGCATCTGGTTTGTGGCGATTTTTCGGGAATTCAAAAGTTTATTTACAAAATAACCAGTAAAGGTGCCGCCAAAGGTTTAAGGGGACGATCGTTTTTTATCCAATTACTCTGCGATGCCGTTTCAGAACAGATTATCAGAAAACTGGGGTTATATGCCACCGCCAGAATTTACTCATCCGGCGGCAAGTTTTATCTTCTGATTCCGGCTCACCTTAAAGAACAGGTAAAGCATATTGCTGATTCAGTAAATAAAGAATTGTTAAAATAATTTCAGGGTGATGTTTTCTTGGGTGTGGGATTTGCTGAAATTACAGGTGATGATTATCGAGAAGGCAACATGGGTAAGCGCTGGCAGGAAGTCAATGAAGATTTGCAAAAACAGCGTTTACAACCCTTCAAAGCACACGTTAGTGAAGAGATCAGCTGTTTTTCCCAGCAACCACAGCATCCTCTAGGTGCTTGCAAAATATGTGGTAGAGACGATTTAAATGCCGATATTAACGCTGACAAAACGTGTAAACAATGTAAAGAGCTAGAAAACATTGGTAGGGTTTTGGCTGATACGCACTATTTGTTTTGGGCGTGGGGTGAAGATAGACGAATGGTGGAAAGCAAATTGCAAAACTATCTTTGCAAAATTCCTCTGCCTGGTACGGAATGCCTTTTGTATTTTCTTGCAAAAAGACCGGATTTTAGTGAATTAACGGATTTATCAGCTTCACATTTGGAAACATTGAATGACTGGAAGGGTTTAAAACAAAATCCGCAAGGCTATTCGCAAGGCATTCGTTATGTCGGTAAGTGGCAGAAAGAAAAGGCTAGCGGTGATTGGGAGTTTGACGATTTTGCCGATCGTGCCCAAGGTATTAGCCGTATGGGTGTACTGCGTATGGATGTGGATAATTTGGGCGAGATATTTATACGTGGCTTGTCGTTTGGCAGTGGACAGGACAAAAACATGGGTTCCTTATCCCGTGTCGCAACGCTGTCTCGGCAATTGCATTTGTTTTTTGCGGGCTACCTACACCGTATTCTCGATGACTTTAAGCAGAGTCAGATCATTTATGCCGGTGGTGATGATGTGTTTATTATCGGCAGTTGGGATGAATTACCCAAAGTCGCAGAGAAGATTAGCACTGAATTTCGGAAATACTGTGCCAATAACCCTGCATTCACATTATCCGGGGGCATTTCTATCGTTGGCGGTAGATACCCAATTTCACGGGCGGCAGAATTGGCGGGTGATGCTGAACACCAAGCCAAACAGTTGCGGCGCGGTAATATGTCAAAAGAAAAAGATGCCTTGTGTTTTCTGGAAACCGCCATTGGCTGGGAAAGTTTTGCCGATGCCGTTGCATTGCGGGATACCCTCGTTGCCATTACTGAAAAAACCAATAGCCAGTCGATTATTGATCGCTTGCGTCAAGTTGTAATTGCGGTAGATGAAATAAAAAAAACTGAGAAGGCTGGCAATATTCAGGACATGATTTATTGGAATCAATGGCGCTGGCGTTTGGTATACAACCTGAAACGCATGGAAAAACGCTATCCAGATACCAAAGAAGAACTAAGTGACTTACTTAACCAATTGATCACACCGCCAAGCATAACGGATCGACAACCGGTCATGGACTGGCTGCAATTGCCGGTACGTTGGGCTGAATTTTTAATGAGGAGCAAAACGAATGACTGATGAAATAAAGGGTTACATTCAAAGAGATGTAAATATTCGCACCATCCCTAGATAAAATTAGCGATATAACTGTCTAAGCGACATCAAG
>NZ_FUKJ01000137.1 GCF_900163745.1 Crenothrix polyspora | reverse complement strand
CATTGGCCGAACAAATCGCAATATTACTGGGTCTGGATCTGGATTTAAGCGCCGTTAAGGAACCCGAATTGTTGGTTGCCCGCGTCAGCGAAGCGACTTGCACCGGCTGTACCCGCTGCTTTAAAGTTTGCCCTACCGATGCCATTGTCGGCGCACCCAAACAAATCCATGCGGTGGTTTCTGATGCCTGCATAGGCTGTAAAAAATGTATCGAAGTCTGTCCAACCGAATGTCTGCAAATGCACCCGATTGAAGTCACGTTGCGCAACTGGCGCTGGACTAAACCCATCGCCTTAGAAGAAAGTGCCGCGAGTGAGGCGTTATGTTAAATTTTTTTTCAAAACCCCGCATACGCGGTGGCATCCATGCGGAAGAACGTAAAGCTGCAACGGCAACGCTACCGATTGTCACGCACTTCCCGTTGCCCAAAAAATTGTTTATTCCCTTGCAACAACACGTTGGCAAGCCTGCCGAACCGCTGATTCGGGTCGGTGATAAGGTCTTGAAGGGGCAATTGTTGGCCTACAGTCAAGGCATGATTTCTGCACCCGTCCATGCGCCCAGTTCCGGCACAATTCTCGATGTAAACGACTATCCGGCTCCCCATCCGTCTGCGTTGCCCATTCGAACCATTGTGCTGGAAACCGATGGTAAAAAGCAATGGATTCAGTCCCCTACCATTAGCGACCCCTTCCAGCTATCACCGGAAGACATTAGTTTACGGGTTGGCGCGGCGGGTATTGTCGGCTTGGGCGGTGCGACCTTTCCCACCGCCGTCAAACTTAACATGGGGCGCGATAACCATGTTGACACCCTGATTATTAACGGCGCTGAATGCGAGCCTTATTTGAGCTGTGATGACCGGCAAATGCAGGAGCGTGCCGCGCAGATTATCGATGGCGTGCGCTTGATGCTGCACAGTATGGTCACTTATAGTGCAGTTGTTGCCATTGAAGACAACAAACCGCAAGCCTTTCTTGCCATGCAAAAAGCCGCCCTACCCTATCCATTGATTAGCGTCATGCAAATCCCTACCCGTTACCCGATGGGGTGGGACAGGCAGTTAATTGGCTATGTTACCGGCAAAGAAGTGCCTATCGGCTGCCGTTCATCGGAAATTGGTGTCACCATTCATAATGTCAGTACGGCGTATGCCGTCCATAAGGCACTACGCTATGGGCAACCGCTAGTGAGTCGGGTGGTCACTGTTTCGGGCGGGGCGGTAGCGCGGCCAATGAACATAGAAGTCCCTCTGGGGACATTAATCTCAGAACTTTTTGCTTTTTGCGACGTTAATCCCAGCCATGTTGCACGTATAGTCATGGGTGGGCCGATGATGGGGGATTCTTTACCCCATACAGGTCTGCCAACGGTTAAAGCCACCAGCGGTATTTTGGCGCTGACCAAAGCGGAACTGAAAAATACCGAAGAACAACCCTGCATTCGTTGTGCCAGCTGTGTGAGTGTTTGCCCAGCCGGTTTGCGGCCTTTGGACATGGCCAATAATATCCGCATGAACCAACTAGACGTGGCGGTCGATATTGGCCTGAAAGACTGCATCAGTTGTGGTTGCTGCTCGTATATCTGTCCATCCAATATCCCGTTGGTGCAATATTTTAAATACGCGTCCGGCGAAGTGTCGGCCAGACAGCAAGCTCAACACAAAACCGAACAAACTAAAAAGTTGATGGATGCCCGTACTGCCAGGTTTGAACGCATAGCGCGGCAACAAGCAGAAGAAGAGCGTGCCCGTCTCGCCGCCAAAGCCGAGCGCGAACAGCGTCAATCTGAACAGGAAGTTACCTCATGATGTCACACCTTAAGCCCAGTAGCGGTGCCCATATCGGCGCACCCATGACAGTCAGTCGGATCATGTGGCAAGTGATGCTGGCGCTCACACCCGCCACGGCGTTTGGCGTGTACATCTTTGGCTGGCCAGCTTTGAATTTGTTTGTGATTACCGTGTTGTCGGCGCTGTTTTTTGAAGCGGGTTGCCTAAAACTTGCCGGACGTATCGCCAAACCGGTGCTGATGGCTGGTTCTGCCGTCTTGACCGGTTGGTTACTGGCAATGACTTTGCCTCCTTGGTCACCTTGGTGGATAGGCGTAGTGGGTTCCGGCTTGGCGATTGTGTTAGGTAAACAGGTGTATGGTGGCTTGGGGCAAAACCTCTTCAATCCTGCCATGTTAGCCCGCGTTGCTTTACTGATTTCATTTCCTGTTGAAATGACCACCTGGGCAAATGTATCGCCGCTGTTTTTTACGGATTCGCCCGGCATTGGTGAGAGCTGGCATATTACCTTTGCGGGGCTGAATAATCTGGATGCCGTGACCGGTGCCACGACCCTCGGCTTTATTAAAACCGAATTTTCGCAAAACCATGTGCTCGCCGATATTCTCAAAGACTATTCCGAAACCCTGAATTTTATCGGTTGGACGCGTGGCAGTCTGGGTGAAACCTCCACGTTGTTGTTAGGTTTGGGTGGTGTGTGGCTTATTCGTCAAGGTATTATTCAATGGCATATTCCGGTTGCCTTATTAGTAACCGTAGCCGCTTTAGCCAGCCTCTTTCACGTTATTGACAACCAACATTACGTGGGGCCGTTACTGTATTTAAACTCAGGCGCGGTGATGTGCGTGGCTTTTTTCATTGCCACCGATTATGTGACATCGCCCAACACACCCACCGGGCAAATGATTTTTGGCGCTGGCTGCGGGCTGTTGATATTCGTGATTCGAACCTGGGGGGCATATCCTGAAGGTTCCGGTTTCGCCATATTGCTGATGAATGCCGCCACGCCATTGATTGACCATTACATTCGCCCCAGAATCTATGGGCGCGATCGTAAAGGCAAACCTATTGAAATCAATAAATCTTAGCAATGACGAGCGACTGTCATGAAAATTGATCCTGCCTATTTTGAACGTTTAAAACAACAAGCCTTCGTTTTTTTAGCTTTCTTAAAACGCTGGTTAGCGCCAGCTCATCTGGAAAAATTGAGGCCGCAGCTCGAATTCCAAACCGGTATTTTAGCGGGCTTCGCATTGCTTGCCAGTGTTTTGCTGGGTATCACCAATTGCAGCACCCAAAGTACTATTCAACAGCGTCTGGATGAAGATTTAATCAGCTCACTGGCAGAAGTCGTGCCCGGCGCTTTATATGATAATGACTTGTTGCAAGACACAATAACCCTACCTTCCGCTGACTACAATTTGGGGGCAAATGAAACACTGGTGTATCTGGCTAAAAAATCAGGCAAGGTTAGCGCCGTCTGTTTTAAACTGACGGCCCCCGATGGCTATTCAGGTGCTATCGATATGATCATGGGCATCGACCGCGACGGTAATATTTTAGGTGTCCGGGTACTTAGCCACAAAGAAACCCCAGGCCTTGGCGATAAAATCGAAGTCAGCAAGTCAGACTGGATTTTAAAATTTGTAGGGCGCTCGTTAGATAATTTAAGCCGTGGACAGTGGGCCGTTAAAAAAGACGGCGGTGAATTTGATCAATTTGCCGGTGCAACCATTACCCCCCGTAAAACCGTGCAGGCCGTCTACCGTGGCTTGCAATTGTTTAAAGCCCATCAAGCACAGCTCATCAACCCTTGAGGAAATCGCCATGTTATTCTCGGAAACGTATCGCAAAATCGCAGTAGACGGCCTTTGGAACAACAATATCGTCTTTGGACAGAATCTGGCCTTATGCCCGCTATTGGCGGTCACCGGCACCGCGACCAACGGTCTGGGTATGGGGCTTGCTACCCTGGTGGTTATTACCGCGTCCAATGGTCTCATTTCTCTGACGCGGCATTTAATTCCCAGCGAAATCCGCATCCCCATTTTTGTGCTGCTGATTGCCACTTTAGTGACCTTGGTGGATATTCTTATGAATGCCTGGGCGCACGAACTCTATAAAGTCTTGGGATTATTCATTGCCCTGATTGTCACCAACTGCGCTTTATTGGGTCGTGCCGAAGCCTTTGCCTCCAAACAACCGGTCAAGCTTGCTGTGTGGGATGGCTTTATGATGGGCATGGGCTTTACTTTGGTGCTGGTTGTTTTAGGTGCCGCCCGCGAAATCAGTGCAACTGGCACATTGTTCGCCAATGCCTCATTATTACTGGGTAACTCGTTTAAATTTTTAGAAGTCACCGTTATTCCCCATTACTCCGGCTTTTTGTTGATGGCACTACCACCAGGTGGCTTCATCATGCTGGCATTTATCATTGTGGCCAAACGTTTGCTCGACCAAAAATTGGCCCGAAAAAAAGGACTTTTAACCGAAAACCTAGCTCTAGCTGATTAATTACAAGGAGCCATTATGAACGTTGGTGTTTGTTACGCAGAAGTTGACCGGCAACTCTGGATGCGTCTGGAAGTGCCTGACCATAGTACCGTCGCTGAAGCCATTCAGCTGTCAGGTTTGTTGAGGCTTTATCCTGAAATTAATTTGGACCAGCAAAAAGTCGGTATTTTTGGCAAAATCGCTAAACTGGATACCCCTGTTCAGGAAGGCGATCGCGTGGAAATCTATCGCCCGATCACTGTTGACCCACAAACGGTACAACGGCGCAGGCGCTAAAATTTTCAAGCTAACTTAAAGGTATGAGCAATGTATGTATGCGTTTGTAAAGCCGTCACCGACGCGCAGATTTTAACCGCTATTGAAAATGGCGTTTGTACACGAAAAAAATTAACGCATTGTTTCGGGATAGGTAAAGATTGTGGAAAATGCAACAAAGAAGTCAGTGCGCTGCTTGAGCAAAGTGCCGCAATGAATCAAGCAATTGAACAACCTAGCAAAAATTTGTGGTTAGTTCGACAAACCGCTCACCAATAAAACGCATTGTCGATTTAATTTGATCGATTTTTTAACATTTACCAAAAGAGAAAACACTATGAAAGGCGATACAAAAGTCATCGAATACCTGAATAGTAATTATTCAGACCCCCACCTTAAAATTCCTTCTCCTTTGGGATAAGGCAACCCGTAAAAAAGATAACACCATTATTCAAGACTTATAGGCTAATATAGATAAAATTTTGCCCTTCTGCCACCATAGTCCTGTCTTCCATATATGTCCATTTTAACAGAACAACATATCATCACGATTAAAGATGCCGCAAGAAAACTAACAGGGGTTAAGAAGAAGGGAGTCGCTATTTTTGCGAAAGATTTTTCCGGGCTCCTGCTCGAAAAATCAGCAAA
>NZ_FUKJ01000002.1 GCF_900163745.1 Crenothrix polyspora | reverse complement strand
AGTGTCCTTACTCAATAACCTTGGGCACTAAATAAAGTCCCGAATCTACTTGTGGCGCAATCGCCTGAAATTGTTTATGCTGATCCTGCTCGGTCACTTCATCTGTTCTTAAACGTTGACCCTGTTCCATAGGATGCGCCATAGGCTCTATGCCGTCGGTGTTCAAATCACTCATCTGCACCATTAAATTCAACATGCCAGATAAGTCATTGGTGTATGCCTCAATATCCAGCTCATCTATCCCTAGCCGCGCCAAATGCGCAATTTTCTTTACATCACTCGCCGTTAACGACATTTTTCTACCTACAAAAAACAAAACTTAGGGTTTAACATTTTGTTAAACCCATTACGCAAAGATTAACAGTGCTAATCCAACTCAAACTGTGTATAAAAGCTCTACCTCGTTATTGCACTTAAGTGTCAGCTTTTTTTGCCTTTTTAAAAATTTTCCATCGATAGTAATCAATGCCTAAAATTAATGTTTTAATATTCAACAAAATACAAATAAGGCATGGTTTTTGCTTATGTAACATTTATTAGTTTAGCTACATATAAAAAACCTATTGCTTTTACACTTTAAACTAGCTAACCCATTAAATGTAGCGATATTTTTTGACACACGCACCATATTTCGACAATAACACTTTACTTCAAGACAAATTTTTTTCGTGCATTTGAGCTATATGATACTTTATATCTTGCTCAAATACCCGCTTGATTGATACAGTAACACTATTTTTTTATTCCCTACTAAAGGATACCGGTAGAAATGTTCAAAAGAATTCGCGGTTTGTTTTCCAACGACCTATCCATTGATTTAGGAACCGCTAACACGTTGATTTATATGCCTGGGCAAGGAATTGTGCTCAATGAGCCATCGGTTGTTGCCATTAAGGAAGACAGGATTCGTGGCCACAAAACCATCGCTGCCGTGGGTGCCGATGCCAAACAGATGCTAGGACGAACACCCGGCAACATCACCGCCATACGTCCCTTAAAAGATGGCGTTATCGCCGACTTCGCGGTGACCGAACGCATGCTGCGCCATTTTATTGATAAAGTGCATGAAAACAAATTTCTTCGCCCTAGCCCACGTATTCTAATCTGCGTACCTTGTGGCTCAACTCAGGTTGAACGTCGCGCTATCCGCGAATCTGCTGCCATGGCGGGGGCACGGGAAGTGTACTTGATTGAAGAACCCATGTCTGCTGCCATTGGCGCAGGTCTGCCGGTAGATGAGGCATCCGGCTCGATGGTGTTAGACATAGGCGGAGGTACCTCTGAAGTGGCGATTATTTCCATCAACGGTATTGTGTACTCGTCCTCTGTCCGCATTGGCGGTGACCGTTTTGATGAAGCGATCATCAGTTATGTGCGTAGAAACTATGGTACATTAATCGGCGAGGCCACCGCTGAACTCATAAAAATTGAAATTGGTGCCGCTTACCCAGGCAGTGAAGTCAGAGAAATAGAAGTGCGAGGTAGAAACCTGGCTGAAGGCGTGCCACGCAGCTTTACCTTAAACAGCAATGAAATTCTGGAAGCCTTACAGGAACCGCTTTCTGGTATTGTTGGTGCGGTAAAACTGGCGCTGGAACAAACTCCGCCGGAACTGGGTTCAGATGTCGCCAGTCGCGGCATATACTTAACAGGTGGTGGTGCGCTGCTCAAAGATATTGACCGCCTGATATCGGAAGAAACCGGCTTGCCGGTTTACATTGCTGACGATCCTCTTACCTGTGTAGCCAGAGGCGGTGGCATGGTTTTGGAAATGCTGGATAAAAAAGGTGTTTCGGCCTTCTCTCTGGAATAGAAAGATTAACCGTAAAAAAATAAGCGGCACATTCAGATGGCGACCGAAATAACTCAATCCGGTCGCTTGGCTTTATTAACCAAATACGAGATCACCCGCTATAAAACTTATATTTGCTACCGGCCCATCCATCACCACCCGCTTACTTGTGGCTCTCATTGCCTCTATTGCTTTACTGGTAACTGAACACAAAAGTCCTCGCCTGGACGCATTGCGCTCAAGCCTGTCTGTTTTGGTTGATCCGGTAAAATATTTGGTCGATACGCCTATTGTGGCATTGAAAAACGCTAAAGAGTCAGTCAGCGCTTATTCAGTCTTGAAAGAAGAAAATAAAAAATTACGCGAAGATCAATTTATAACCAAATCCAGGCTGCTTAAGTTTGATGCGCTAGAAAAAGAAAACATCCATCTTAGGGCGCTGCTGGAAAACTCTTTCAAACTCGGCGAGCAAGTCTTAATCGCTGAGCTGCTGTCAATTAAAATGGTGCCTTATGAACATATTGTCGTCGTCAACAAAGGCACACGTTTTGGCGTACACCCGCAGCAACCGGTACTCGATACCAACGGCGTAGTTGGCCAGGTTTTTCGAGCCTTACCATTTAGCTCGGAAATCATGCTGATTACTGATTTGAATCACGCTATCCCGGTACAAGTCAATCGTAACGGCTTGTTAACCATTGCGGTGGGCAGCGGCCAGATTAATCGGCTTAACCTGCCTTTTTTGCCTAATAATGCCGATATTCGTCCTGGCGATCTGCTTATTACGTCAGGGTTAGGCGGCATTTTTCCGCCAGGCTATCCGGTGGGTATCGTCGATAACTTTACGCCTGAATCGACCAAACCGTTTCCAACCATTACCGCAACCCCCAAAGCTATGCTGGATAGAAACAGGGAATTGATGATCGTGTGGAGCAAATCCAGCCCTGTGCTCTTGAACGCACCACCAATACAGAAGAGCCCACCAGCACCCGTAAAACCGAGCAATGAATAATTACTACAAGTTTGGCCGTATTATTACGACAATAATTATGGCCATGGCTTTGAGAATAGCGCCCTGGCCAGACTTTATCGAAATATTTAATCCGGACTGGGTGTTATTGGCGCTCATTTACTGGACTATCGCCATACCTGAACGTGTTGGTATCTTCCATGCCTGGGTATTCGGTTTGCTGACTGATGTGCTGACCGGCAGGGCATTCGGACAACATGCGCTGGCTTACTCGATAGTCAGCTACGTTTGCATCAAATTACACAAACGCCTCCGGCCATTCCCTTTGATTCAGCAAGAATTGTTCATTTTTTTATTTTTGCTGCTATCCCAGCTTTTGCTGTTTTGGGTGAAAAACCTGGAAACGCCAGGGCAACTGAGCGCAACATTCTGGTTGCCCGTAGTGAGCGGCACACTGTGCTGGCCGGTCGTTTACAAATCGCTACGTTTTATCCGTCTTCTGCATAGTAGCAAGTGAAAGGTTAGCAAGCCATGCCATCTCGCTCATACCCTATGAGGGATAAGTTTCTGGAAGAGCGCTTATTTCTCAACCGGATAGTTGCCGCATTTATCACCATTGCCGTGCTGACTTCCGGCCTGATTGTGCGGCTCATTTACCTGCAAATCGTCGGCCATATTCATTACGCAACACTGGCCAAAGAAAACAGCATCAAAATTATACCTTTAGTACCAACGCGCGGCATGATTTATGATCGACGCGGACGTGTGCTAGCGGAAAACACCCAAACCTTCAAACTGGAAATAACGCCGGATAAAATTGGCGATACCCCAGGAAACCTTAACGAGACCTTGCTGCGCCTGCAAAAGCTATTAAACATTCCAGACGAAAAAATTGAGCAGTTTCACAAACTTAGAGCACGCCAAAAGCGCTTTGCGCCCACAACGCTATTGACCAATATGTCCAACGATGAAATGGTGAAATTTGCCGTGGTCAGGCCGTATTTTCCAGGTGTTGACATTAAAACGCATTTGGTTAGAAACTATCCCTTCAAGGAATTATCCGCCCATGTCGTGGGTTACGTAGGACGCATTAACGAAAAAGAACTGAAATCTTTGCCGATTGCGGAATACGGCGGCTCTACCTATATTGGCAAACTCGGCATAGAAAGCTCTTATGAAGCAATACTGCATGGCAAAACAGGTTATGCAGAAATGGAAACCAACGTGCAGGCCCGCGCCCTTAAAACCCTGAATGAAGTTGACCCGATTGCGGGTGCGAATTTATATCTTACCCTGGATATGGATTTGCAAAAAACCGCTTACGATGCCCTGGACAAATTCAATGGCGCTGTCGTGGCCATTGAAATTAAAACCGGCGGCGTACTGGTTTTTGCCAGTAGGCCAGGCTTTGACCCTAATCCCTTTGTGTCAGGCATAGGCAGTGCCGAATACAAGGCGTTAACCTCCTCAGATGACCAGCCGCTTTATAACCGCGCCTTACGGGGACTGTATCCGCCCGGCTCTACCGTTAAACCGTTTATTGCTTTGGCAGGGCTTGAATATGAAGCTATAAGCAAGCAGACCCGGCTACACTGTCCAGGTTTTTATCAATTACCTAATGATAAACACCGTTTCCGCGACTGGAAAAAAACCGGCCATGGCTCTGTCGGTATGAACGAAGCCATTACTCAATCCTGTGACGTTTACTTTTATCGTCTCGCCAATCTGCTGGGTATAGAACGCATGCATAATTTTATGCAGCGAATGGGCTTTGGCGAAAAAACGGGCATTGATCTTATCGGTGAAAAAGCCGGCATATACCCCTCCAAAGACTGGAAACTTAAAGAAAAAAAGCAACGCTGGTATCCTGGCGAAACCCTCATTACCGGGATAGGCCAAGGCTTTACATTGGTAACACCTTTACAGCTGGCCAGGGCGACTGCAACCTTGGCCAACAAGGGCAGTGTTGTCACCCCTTTTTTAGTCGATAAAATTGTTGCTGCCGCCGCAACCACCAAAGGCCCCGAAACCCATAAAGACAACCTTAATCTAAATGCCAGCAATGTCAGCAGCATTTTTTCAGCCATGGTTAACGTGGTGCATGGTGCTGGCGGAACAGCAAAAAGCATTGGCCACGGCATCAACTATCAAATTGCCGGCAAAACGGGGACTGCCCAGGTATTTAATATTAAGCAAGGCGCAAAATATAACGAAAGGAGTATCGGCTTTAAGCTGCACGACCATGCCTTGTTTATTTCATTTGCACCCGCCGACAATCCCCAGATTGCCGTTGCCGTGATTGCCGAACACGGTGGGCACGGCGGTTCAGTGGCAGCGCCTATTGCTGCCAAAGTTATCAAACAATTTTTAGGAGGTAACGGTGAGAACCGAAACCCGCCATGAGCATTTTCAACAACCTTCACTGATTGGCAATGTCCTTAGAAGGCTGCATATCGATATCCCTTTGTTTGTGGGCCTGGTGCTTACCTCATCACTGAGCCTTATCATCCTCTACAGCGCAGGCGGACAAGACATGGGCGTCTTATCGCGTCAGGCGACGCGTATGCTGATGGCCTTTAGCCTGATGATACTATTGGCACAGGTTAACCCCGCCCAATTTAAACGCTTTTCGGCAGGTTTATTTGGTTTAGGTATTTTTCTGCTGCTTGCCGTGTTAATCATGGGCACAATAGGCAAAGGCGCACAGCGCTGGCTAGACCTGGGTTTTATGAAATTTCAACCCTCAGAAATCATCAAAATCACTACGCCGATGATGATCGCCTGGTATCTGTCAGAACACCCCTTGCCGCCAAAATCAAAACATTTATTTATCGCTGTCCTCCTGATTTTAGTACCGACATTATTAATCGCCAAACAACCGGATTTGGGTACCGCCATATTAGTGGCTAGCGCCGGAGCCGGAGTGCTGTTTTTTGCCGGCCTATCCTGGCGGTTTATATTGGCCATTGTTGGCGTGCTTGCTTCCTTGGCACCGATCATCTGGCATTTTATGATCCCTTACCAGAAAGCGCGGGTCATTACCCTGCTCAACCCGGAAGCCGATCCTTTGGGGAAAGGCTATCATATTATTCAATCAAAAATCGCCATTGGTTCCGGTGGTATTTACGGCAAAGGCTGGACTGGCAGCACCCAATCCGAGCTAAACTTTTTACCGGAAAGCCATACCGATTTTATTTTTGCAGTGTTTGCCGAAGAATTTGGACTTTTTGGCTGCCTAGGTTTACTGACGCTGTATTTGTTTATTATCGGACGCTGCCTTTATATTGCCGTGCAAGCCCAGGATATTTACTGCCGCTTACTGGCCAGCAGTCTGGCATTTACTTTTTTTGTCTACGTTTTTGTGAATATCGGCATGGTTATCGGCATACTGCCGGTAGTGGGTGTGCCCTTACCTTTAATCAGTTACGGCGGTACGTCAGCCGTAACCTTGCAATGTAGTTTCGGCATTTTAATGTCGATACACACCCATAGAAAATTGTTACCCCGTTAAATGAAACTATCAAACCCTGTTCTGCGTAGCATCTTGTGTTGTGCTTATCTAGCACTGGCATCGTGTACTAACCCGCCCAAACAACACGATGCAATGAATTCCTTTATTGATCGCATGGTGGCTAGCCGTCACTACAATAAAGCGGAATTGAATACTTTATTTCAAGCTGTTGAAATAAAAGATGACATTATCAAGAAAATATCGTCCCCTGCCGAAGGCATGCCCTGGTATAAGTACCGGAAAATATTTATGACCGAGGCGCGTATTAACGCAGGCGTAAAATTCTGGCAGGACAATACACAAGCTTTGTCGAAAGCGGAACAGCAATATGGCGTGCCCGCGCAAATCATCGTTGCTATTTTAGGTGTTGAAACATTTTATGGCCAAAAAACCGGTAACTACCGCGTAATCGATGCCTTATCAACGCTCGCCTTTGCTTATCCGCCGCGTAGCCAGTTTTTTTCTAGCGAATTAGAAAATTTTTTAGTGCTGTGCAAAAAAGAACACCTCGATCCACTCAATCCAACCGGTTCTTATGCCGGTGCTATGGGCATGCCGCAATTTATGCCCAGCAGTTTTTTAAGTTATGCAATTGATTTCAATCATGATGACCGTGCCGATATTTGGCACACCCCCGATGACGCTATCGCCAGTATTGGCAACTACTTGGCCGAACATCACTGGCAAAAAAACCAAGCAATTGCCGTGCCTATAACAGCCCAAAATGACGCTTACAAAACCAAATTAAGTAAAGACCTTAAGCCAGAGTTAAGAATAGCTGAGTTAGAATCACTCAACTTAACTACATCGAAAGCGTTACCTTTAGACACTGAAGTAAAGCTGCTTAGCTTTGAACAACCACAGGGCAACGAGTTGTGGGCGGGTTTGAACAATTTTTATGTCATTACCCGATATAACCACAGCCCCTTATACGCCATGGCGGTTTTTCAGCTAAGTGAATCTATCTTAAATAAAAAGGGTTCTTTTCCATGACCAGATTAAAATTAGCTGTTTCGGGCGTTATGCTGTGTTTTATGTTTACCCACAGCCTAACCGCTCAAGCTTCTCGAAAAGATTATCACAGCACCATACTTTCCCCCGCCTCTTCAGGCAATGTCCAATCAGACGACTCTTCTGACCAGGACGGTTTCCTTCCCCGCTTCACCGGATACATCAAAAAAGGCATTGCTTCCTGGTATGGCCCTGGATTTCACGGCAAAAAAACTGCCACTGGCGAAAAATTCAATATGTACGCCATGACCGCCGCCCACAAAACCCTGCCTTTATCGTCTTACGCCGAAATCACCAACCCTGCCAATCACCGTAGCGTTATTGTTCGCATCAACGACAGAGGCCCATTTCACGGTAACAGAATTTTAGATTTGTCCTATGCCGCTGCCAAAAAACTCGGCATTCATAGCAAAGGTGCCGGTTCTGTCGTTATTAAAGCAATAGGCAAACCGCGCAGGGCAGCACATGACGAGCAAGCAGCAGCCGCACCATCGCCTGAACAGGATATTTATGTAAAAGTTGGCAGCTTCCCTAGCCAAAAATCAGCTCAAGCCATGCAAAGCACAATTTCAGCACAAAATATGCCAACGCCTAGCATCAAGCAATCAAATTATAAAAAATCAACATTTTACACTGTGCAAATCGGCCCTTTGAAATCAGAACACCATGCCGACCAACTGACCAACAAGCTGTCAAAAATAGGCATCAAAAACACACAATTTATTGCTTACGCCAAACAAATGTAAAACCACATGCTACAATATAAAGAATGTTTTACTGGAACTTTCTCTATATATAATGACACTTTCTAAAGGTTTTACCCGTTTTTACCCTGTCTTATTGGTTGGATTACTGAGCATCTCCACACAGGCACTTGCCGAAGATGCGAAGACCATACCCTCTGCTACACCACCTGCCATAGCGCAAGTGGCGAAGGTGATGACACCTTCGCCACCTACCATAGCGGCTAGTAGCCATATCCTGCTGGATTTTCACACTGGCAAAATATTGGCTGAAAATAATGCCGACACCAAACTCGCACCTGCCAGCCTAACCAAAATAATGACCACCTACGTGGTATTTAGAGAAATCGAAAGCGGTCGTTTGCATCTGGATGATGTGGCGACAGTCAGTGAAAAAGCCTGGAAAACCAGCGGTTCTAAAATGTTTGTCCAGGTCAACGACCGTGTCAAAATTGAAGACTTGCTGCAGGGTGTCATTATTCAATCCGGTAACGATGCCAGCGTTACCCTCGCCGAGCATGTTGCTGGCGATGAAAACACCTTTGCTGAAATGATGAACCAGAATGCCGAACGTTTAGGCATGGTCAACACGCATTTTAAAAATGCCGATGGTTTGCCGGTTGAAGAGCATTACACTACCGCACGCGATCTCAGCATTCTGACCCGTGCGCTGATTAAAGAATTTCCGCAATACTACAAGTGGTTTTCACAAAAAGAATTTACCTACAATAAAATCACCCAGCAAAACCGCAACTTGTTGCTATCACGCGACGGCACGGTTGATGGCGTTAAAACCGGGCATACCGAAGAAGCCGGCTATTGCCTGGTCGCTTCTGCGCTAAGAGAAGAAATGCGGCTTATTTCCATCGTTATGGGCACCAAAAGCCAGACCGCCCGAGCCGTGGAAAACCAGACCTTGTTGAATTACGGCTTCCGGTTTTTTGAATCACACCGTTTATATGAAGGCAAAAAAGCCTTATCTGAGCCTAGAATATGGAAAGGTCAAGAAAAAACCTTACCCCTAGGTTTGACAGAAGATTTGTACGTCACCGTGCCACGCCGCCATTATCAAGATTTAAAAGCCGTGGTTAATGTTGATAAAAAAATTATCGCCCCTGTTACAGCCGGAGACAAATTCGGTTCTGTCAATGTCACCCTAAAAGGCGAAGTCATTGCCAATAAAGATTTAATTGCGCTTAAAGCCGTTGAAAAAGGCAGTATTTTTAGGCGACTGACTGACAGCGTGTTACAAATGATGGAAAAATCAGATGACAAGTAATACCGTATATTTGAATGGCGACTATCTGCCGTTGAGCGAAGCCAAAATATCCGTCCTGGACAGGGGTTTTTTGTTTGGTGACGGTATTTATGAAGTCATTCCGTCTTATTTTGGCCGCTTATTTCATTTCCAAGAACACATGGAGAGACTGGAGAACAGTCTCGCAACCATACGCTTAGCCAATCCGCATACCCGTGAACAATGGCTGGCCATTTTAACGCCGTTATTAATCGGCACGCAGGATCAGTATATTTACCTGCAAATCACGCGTGGTACTGCGCCGAAAAGAGATCATGGCTTTCCGGAAAACACCCCGCCGACCGTGTTCGCCATGTGTTCGCCGATTGTGCCTATGGCAGAGCGCGATAGCGGTGTTAAAGTGCTGACTATGCCAGATAGCCGATGGAAGCTTTGCAACACCAAGGCGATCACTTTGCTGGCCAATATTTTGCACCGGCAAGAAGCGATCGACCAAAACTGTGCAGAAGCGCTGTTAGTGAAGGACAGTTACGTTACCGAAGGTGCGGCAAGCAACGTATTTGCCGTTATTGATGGCGTGTTAATGACACCACCCAAAAGTTCTGAGATATTGCCCGGCATTACCCGTGATGTGATTTTGGAACTTGCTCAAAAAAATGGTATTCCCTGTAAAGAAGAGAGCTTCAGTTTGGCAGCGCTGCAAACTGCCAGCGAGATTTGGATCACCAGTTCTACCCGCGAAATCATTCCGGTGGTTGAATGCGATGAGAAAGCGGTTGCCGATGGTAAGCCTGGCCCTGTCTGGCATAAAATGAATCAACTGTTTCAAACCTACAAACAATCATTAGCATGAGTGAAGAAACGCTATTAGTATTCCCGTGCCAATTTCCCATTAAAGCAATGGGGAAAGCGGACGTGGAACTTGATTTACTGGTGCTGGACATTATCCGTCGCCATACTGATAGCGTTACTAAAGACAGCGTGTCGACTCGGCCCAGCAAAAACGGCACATACCTTTCGGTGACGGTTACCATAACGGCAACCAGCAAACCCCAATTGGATGCCATTTATCAAGATTTAAGTGGTCATCCGCATATTTTGATGGTTTTATAGCTGCCATTCTTAAAAGGCTCTTGTGTTATGTAATAGCTTTTATGCTACCTAAAAGTTGACCTTTCCTGCAATCTGACATACTATTTATAGTATGTGGAAAATATACGAACATAAACGAGTCGAAAAGCAATTAAAATCATGCCCAATTGAAGTACAGAAAAAATATGAAAAATGGAAAGATATTGTTGGTATTTCTGGCCCACAGGGATTGATGTTGATCAAAGGTTTTTCTGATGAGGTTTTGCAGGGCAAATGGAGCGGATATAGATCCTCGCGCTTAAATAAACAGTATCGGGTTATATATCAAACGAATATGGATGAAGTGTTTGTTCTAGTTGAAAAAGTAACTCCTCATGATTATCGGAAAAAATAATATGAATGATTACCAAATAGCTAAAAAAAGAATTGATGTCTCTGTCGGTGAATCGGTGAAAATAATTCGTGAACTTCAAGAATTAAGTCAGAATGAATTAGCTGAACTGACAGGTATCCCCCAATCTACCATCTCCGCAATTGAGCATGACAAGGTAAATTTAGGTGTGGAACGAGCAAAAATTTTAGCAAAAGCGCTTAAATGTCATCCCGCCGTATTGGTTTTCCCTGGGTGGGATGTTGAAATCGCTGCCTAAAGAAACTGGTACGTGATAGGCACTGATTTTTAAATTTTAAAACACACTGTCTACTTAACGCTTTTTGAGTACACAAGGCACACATAGTACGCTATCATATTTAAATGAAGCACTATGTCTGGAATCCCGAAAAAAATAAACTTCTCAAAAAAGAACGAAACATTGGTTTTGAGGATGTAATCTTTCATATCGAAAACGGTGATGAAGTTGATATTTTGGAACACCCTAACAAAGAGCGGTATCCAAATCAGAAAATATCGGTTGTTATCATCGAAGACTATGTCTATCTGGTTCCTTTCGTTGAATCGGATGAAGAAATTTTTCTAAAAACCATCATTCCAAGCCGAAAAGCCACAAAACATTATGTAGGCAAAAAACATGAAAAAACTTGATCTCGAAGAACAAGAAATTTTAGAAGCTTTTGAGTCTGGCACTCTCACGCAAGTTTCAAACGTTGAATCTGAGCTTAAACAACATAAAGAATATGCTACGGCTACGTTCCAAAAAGATAGCCGTATAAATATTCGCATCTCATCTAAGGATTTACGGTTACTTCAAAAGCGTGCTTTAAGTGAGGGCTTACCTTATCAAACACTTATTTCTAGTGTTTTACACAAGTATGTGGAAGGTCGGCTTGTAGAACATGGCTGATTTTCGGTTTTAGTAAAAAACAAATTCAAAATGAATTAGCTGAACTGACAGGTTATAGTGGATTCCAAATCTACTCTCTCTGCAATTGAGCATGACAAAGTAAACTTAGGTGTGGAGCGAGCAAAAATTTTAGCAAAAGCGCTCAAATGTCATCCAGCCGTATTGGTTTTCCCAGGGTGGGATGTTGAAATCGCCGCCTAAAGAAAAAATCGACCATGTTGTTAGCTCGTAAAGAAATTGGTACGTAATAGACACCGATTTCTGAATTTTTTAAATACACCTAAAATCAAGGTGTCTACTTAACGTTAGGCTCTTTTGTTTCGTATCGTCAAATTATTTTACATAAATCAATGCCCTATCTCCTCATCTCCTCGCTAAATTTTACTGGGTTTACTTCAATAGCTTCGTTTATTGTTCAGCGCAAAACACATCATGGCGGTGTATGGCCTTTTCCGCATGGTTACTTTAGTGATTTATTGCTATCTTGATGCAAATGATCTGAATCCAAGTGTTCGTCGGTATTTTTTACATAAATGTGTATTTTATTTTGCATAACGACTATAACACATTGATTGCAGGTATTTTATTTTATTGGTGCGGGTTTTGCTTAAATGTATTAATATCTTTGGAAGACACACCACTTAGATTTACATTAATGCATAGTAAGCATGAAAATTACTCTTTATAATTGTAGTTTGGCTTTTGTACATTTTGAATCCCCCTACTTTAAATAAGAGAGCAAGTAATGGACTTAATTGACCGTTTAAATCAAATTTCATCGAAAATTTCTAAGCAGAAAGATTCAATTGCTACGGAGGAGGCTACTAAAACAGCTTTTATTATGCCTTTTATCAATGCGTTAGGTTATGACATTTTTGACCCTGAAGAAGTCATTCCTGAATTCACTGCCGATATTGGTATCAAAAAAGGCGAGAAAGTTGATTATGCAATTGTAGTAAACGGCAATATTTCTATGCTCATAAGTAGTCGTTCAAAAGTTTTTTAACACCCAATGTTCATGTTTCGTGGTGCGCGAGCCATAAAATGTTAAAAAACTTATGGTCGATTACTTAGAATGTAAAATGGTTGATGCCAAACTTGATGCTCAGCATGAGTCACAGCTACACAGATATTTTCACACTACGGATGCAAGAATTAGTGTATTAACTGACGGCATTATTTACAAATTTTACACGGATTTGGATGAACCTAACAAAATGGACAACAAACCATTTTTAGAGTTCTCAATTCAACAAATTGATGAAGTTATAGTCAATGAGCTGAAAAAATTCACTAAAGCAGCCTTTAACATAGATGAGTTGCTATCATCTGCTAGCGAACTAAAATACACCAAAGCAATCAAACATATCATTAGCGAGCAACTCATAAACCCGTCGGATGAGTTTTTGAAGTTTGTGTTAAATAACATTTATACTGGCCGCGTCACGGCACAGGTAAAAGAGCAGTTTATTCCCGTCATTACCAAAGCATTCCAACAACTTATTAACGATAAGCTAAATGATAGGCTCAAATCAGCTTTATCAATTGCCGAACCATCTACTGCAACTCCAGTCGAGCCAATACAGCCCGTACAACATGCTGATGAAAATAAGATTCTTACTACTCAAGAAGAATTAGAAGGATTTTACATCGTAAAATCTATTCTTAAAGATGTTGTCGACTTAAATCGTGTCATATACAGAGATACCTTATCTTATTTCGGTATATTGTTAGACGATAACAATAGAAAACCAATAGCTCGTTTGTATTTTAATGGCGGCAAAAAGTATCTTAGTGTTTTTGGTACCGATAAAAAGGAAGAAAAAATCCTTGTCTCTGTAGTTGATGATATTTTTGAGCACAAGGAAAAAATTATTGCGTCAGCCAAAAATTATATTGTTCAAATCGGTTAGCAAAGGATATGTGAAAAAAATTATGTCTTGTGAATTAATCGAATCCATAACTCACTGATTTTTATTGGAGATATGGTGGCTATTTTAATAAAAACGAGGGGACCTAAAAGAGGGGTTTGTAACATATGCGGAAAATACGGCTCTCTCTCAGAAGACCATACGCCCCCAAAGGGCTGTATGAAAGCGACATCAAAAGAAATATATGGAATTCACGTACATTTACAACAAAAATTACCATTATCAAAAGGGACAATATCTCAAAATGGCGTGAAATACAGAACGTTATGCGAAAACTGTAACAATGGTTTATTGGGCACGGAATATGATCCAAGTTTTATAAGTTTTGTAAATGACTTAGCTCTATATCTGAAAACACAATTTCATATATCTCCAGCAATAAATATCAAAACAAAACCTCAACGTGTAATTAGATCATTATTGGGACATATTGATGCCCAAGGAGTTGGTAGACATGAAAAAGGAGAAATTACAGAGCCGCTTAAAGCCTATTTTTTAGATCCAAGCCAGCATCTACCGGATTCGCTAAATATTTATTGCTGGCCATTTCCATATAAGCATCACGTTATGGCAAGAGATTGCGCTATGGGTATATTTACTGATGGGCCTCTTGAAGTTTTTTCAATATGGTTTCTTAAGTTTTTTCCTGTGGCATTTATGGTCACTTTTGATAAACCTGAAACAATTAAATATGACTATATGACATGCTTATCTGATTATCGTAGATTAGGGATAGATGATGAAATCGAAGTTACAATGAACTTAGATAAAATTATTCACCCTTGGTGGCCTGAAATACCCGATGACAATTTCGTACTTCTGTATGGTGAACAGGCCATTACTTCCTTTGATGCAAGAAAACGAAAAAAATGAGCCATTACTATATTTTTAATGAGCAAACAAATTGTATGCGTTTGTATCATGCAAGCCGCAAATCCTGTAGGTCGGTAGCATTCGTGGCATTTTTGGACAGTGTTAATTTAGCCACTGTGCATAGTTTGGCAGGCTAACGAGCAAGGTTAGATTGCCAGAGCAATAGCGAACAGCAATCTGAACCTTTTGAACAGTATTCAAGCGGGCACTCACAAACTTCGCCGGTTCGTAGCGCTTAACTTTGCGAACGTTACAAACCACTACGCTCCACCCTACTAATGACCGCCATCCGCCACCTCGGCATCCAAGACTACGAACCCATCTGGCGCGACATGCAGCAATTTACTGTCGATCGCACACCTGAAACCGAAGATGAGCTATGGATAGTCGAACACCCACCGGTCTACACGCTAGGATTGAACGGCAAACGCGAACATTTATTAAATACCGGCAACATCCCCGTCATCCACTGCGACCGTGGCGGCCAAGTCACTTATCACGGCTCTGGCCAAGTCGTTATATATACCCTGCTGGATCTAACCCGTTTAAAGCTCAATATCCGCCAACTGGTTAGCCTGTTAGAACAAGCTATGATCGATGTTTTAGCAGCTTACAACATAGATTCCAAAGCCAGAGCTGATGCGCCCGGTGTATACGTTGGCACCAACAAAATCGGCTCCATTGGCATCCGCATCAAAAAAAACTGTAGCTATCATGGCTTAAGCCTCAATAACAACATGGATTTACGCCCGTTTGATCACATTAATCCCTGCGGTTATGCTGATCTAAAAGTCACGCAACTGGCCGATCTAGGTATAATCATCGAAACTTACGAACTTGCAAACCGCGTTGCCCACGCCCTCACCACGGCATTACACAGATGACTTATCAAGCACCCTCGCGTTCTACCCCGCAATCGCACCAGCGTAACAGCGAAAAACTATCGCGTATCCCGATTAAAGTGGAACATCCCGAAACCGTATTGCGTAAACCCGATTGGATACGCGTCAAGGTATCGACCAGCAACGAGATCACCCGCATCAAACAACTATTACGCCAGTACGAATTACACACGGTTTGCGAAGAAGCCGCTTGCCCCAATCTGGCCGAATGTTTTAACCACGGTACGGCGACCTTTATGATTATGGGTGATTTATGCACCCGGCGCTGCCCGTTTTGTGATGTCGCGCACGGCAAACCGTTGCCATTGGACACAAACGAACCCCAACATCTGGCTGATGCCATCACCGCTATGGCCTTAAAATATGTCGTGATTACTTCGGTAGATCGTGATGATTTAAGAGATGGCGGCGCAGGCCATTTTGCAGACTGCATTAATAAGATTCGCCAACAAAGCCCAGCGACTAAAATAGAAATTCTGGTGCCCGATTTTCGTGGCCGTATCGAAAAAGCGATTAATATCCTGGCGCAAGAGCCTTGTGACGTTTTTAATCACAATCTGGAAACCGTACCCAGATTGTATAAACAGGTGCGCCCTGGCTCTGATTATTTGGGTTCGCTGGATTTACTGCGCCAGTACAACCAAGCTCTGCCGCACGTACCGACTAAATCCGGTTTGATGCTAGGTGTGGGCGAAGAACAGGAAGAAGTCCATCAAGTCATGAAAGATTTGCTGGCGCACGGCGCATCCATGCTGACATTAGGCCAATATTTACAACCCAGCAAGGCGCATTTACCGGTTAAAGACTACATAACACCCGAACAATTTAATGAATACGGCGCTATGGCAACCGCATTAGGCTTTAAACAAGTTGCCAGTGCGCCGATGGTTCGTTCGTCTTATCATGCTGATCTTCAAGCTAAAGCATTTATATCTTAAGGATACCTTGTGACAAACATAAGTGCTATCACTTCTGCGGACTACTCGACTGCTGTTGTGCAGCGTCTGTGTAATCTCTACCTTCTGACTTACCTCGTTGGCCACCTTGATCGGGATCAATACATCCGCCCAATACAAAAACAGCTGTCAATAACAATACTATCTGGTTTATCGTTTTCATAACCTTCTCCCGTTATAAATTATAAATTTGCCTTGCTTAATCGGTTTTCGATTAGTCACAGACACGCGCCTTTATCGGCATGTGTCCATGCTCACCTGATTGATTAATATTGCTTTGATATAGTTCAATAAAGCGTACCAGCCGCATAGGTTGGGTTACATGATTTTCGTAACCCAACAGTTACCGCATCCATGTGTTAGGTTGAAACCGCATCAACCCAACCTATATCGGACTTACAATCATTGCATATTCTGATAATAACGCGCCAACGCCTTAATTTCATCATCTTTGAGCTGCTTGGCAATTAAGCGCATACGACTGTAAATATCATTATGGCGCTGATCGTTTTTATAAGCCAGCAGCGTTCGTTCAAAATAATCTGCGTGTTGCCCTGCCAAACTTGGAATATCCATCTTTTCGCCTTGGCCATTAGCCCCATGACAGACAAAACAAGGCGGCAAAATACGCTTACCATCACCTTCTCTTACCATTTTTTCGGCAATAGCAAGCTTCTCATTATTACCCACTTTCTGTTTCGGTGCTGGCAACCAGGCATACCACGCCGCCAAATCAGCGGCATCCTGCTCGGTTAAGCCCTTGGCGATTGAAGTCATCGAATCATTGCTACGATCGCCGTTAAAATAATCCCGCAACTGTTTAAACGTATAATTGGCCACCTGACCTGCCAATGCAGGGATTGCAGGGATGGTTTCATCATCAACAACCTCTGATGACATACCTTGCCCAAATTCACCATGACAAGATTTACAAGACTCTGCCAGACTCTTGCCTTTTTCAACATTGCCTTTTTTAACCAACTTTAAAGTTTCAGTCGTCCAGGCAATCTGCGAACCAGATTCAACCGCATGACCCAATATCGGTGCAACAAGTGCCGCCATTAATACAAGCATTCGTGTCATCATCAATATCCCCAACCAGGTGAACCAAAGGTATTCATAAAAAAGAACTGTAAGATAGGCACACCAAAACTGATCAGCATTAATACGGCAATCACCCGATTCCAGAGTTTAAAATCATTAAGATATTCGGGTAGCTCTTTAACAGGATGGATAGACTCGGCATATTCAATTTGTTGGGTGAATGCTTCTGTAGGCGCTGGGTTCAATTGCGTTTTGGCAAGGTTATAGATAAACAAACACGCCGAACCCAACAGAATTAAACCGCCAAATATCATGGCCAATTCGTAGGGTTTCCAGGCCAAAGTCAGCAAGGTGTTATACACCACACTAGAAATACGCCGTGGTTGTCCAAGCAAACCCAAGACATGCCAAGGTGTGGTTAAAATACCCATGCCAATAAACCACGTCCATAATTGAATTAATGCCATCGAATTGGAAAACAACGGTTTTTGCACCAGCATCGGCCATAAATAATAAGCAATCGCAAAGTACATGATGACGGTCGTACCGGCAAAAATCAGGTGAAAATGACCTGGCACCCAAGCGGTATTATGTATCATCGCGTTCATGGCGTAACTGGCATTTATAATTCCACCAAAGCCGCCAAGAATCAGCATCAACAGCGACAAGATGGCCGACAGCACCATAGAATTGCTCCAGGGCAAGCTACCTATCCAGCCAAACAGCCCTTTGCCGCCCCGTAAACGTCCGGCAATTTCCAGTGATGCAATCACGGTAAAGCCGGTTACCAAAGTCGGTATGGAGACGACAAACGTACCAATACCATGCAATAATTTCCAGCCCTTGGCTTGCTCAGGATCCATATACAGATGGTGGAAGCCGATGGGTAGAGAGAATACCGCCAACACAATAAACGCGCCTCTAGCGGCTTCATCACTAAACAAAAATCCACCCGCCTGTTTGGGAACAAACACGTAAAAAGCCGTGTAAGCGGGGATCAGCCAAAAATACACGATGGGATGCAACGTCCAGGCAAATAAGGTTCTGGCCAAGCCCGCATCAACCGTATCAATCCAGCCCAATGCCAGTGGTATCGCCTGAAAAAGCACTTCTACAGCGACACCGGCACTGGTCCACAACCATAACAAGGCATTAGCTGTGGTGGCAAACATAGCCAAAGGCACGGGTTGTTTAGGATTGGCTTGCTTCCATTGCTTGAACATCACCACCATGATGCCGCACCAGATCCATGAGCCGACAATCAGTAATGTCGCCCCAAAGTAAAACGCAACATGCGCCTGAATTGGCAAATAAAAGGTATATAGAACAGACGCATTACCAGTCAGTAGCGGAATAGCCGCCATCACCGTACCCAACAAAGAAATCCAGAAGCCAGACCATGCCAGCGTATTATTCCATACCGGCACTTTCAGGCTGGTGGTAGCGGTGTAGTAACCGAAACCCATAATAAAAAAAGTGGTTAATACAAAGCCCATCAACACCCCGTGGGTGCTGACCGAGGCAAAATAGACGGTGGGTGAATCGAGCGCGGGAATCAAACCACTGCGCTCCAAGACCTGATATTCGCCCATAAAACAAGCCACAATAAAGGCTATAAAAGCCACCCATAAATGGCTTAATGCTAGCTTTCGCTCTGCTGCATCATTCATTGTTTGATTCCTTTTTGGCAGCGGCAATACTCGAAGATGCGATCCAATCTTCTTTGGCAATCACAGAAATATTGCTCCACATGTGATTATGTCCTAAGCCGCAATATTCATTACATAACACCGGATATTCGCCGGGTTTGGGAAACGAGGTCGTTATTTCTGCGACATAACCCGGCACGATCATGGTACTCATGTTGGTCATCGGGATATGTACGCCGTGCAATACATCCATACTCACCCAGCGGAACGTTATTTTGGTTTCTGCCGGAACGGCAATATGTTTAGGGAAAAATGAATACCGACCTGCCACCATGCGGACGACAATGTCACCATTGGCATCAAGTTGCACGCCCAAATTGCTTTCTGCAAACTCTTTGCTTAAATGCAGCTTGGCAGAATCAATGGTTTCAACCTTACTGGGTGGGTTAACCCCATGAAAAAACGCATCAATGGTAATGATAGCAACCAGAAGCGCAACCACCAGCAAAGCAATGCTAATCCACTTTTTTTCCAGGTGATCAAGATGTATCGATCGTAATTGAATACAAAAATCCCGAATAAAATCGACACAACTGCCGATTGAATCATGACATTTTTGGATAATAGCTTCAATTTGCATGATTAAACCTAATTGATTATGCCGCGTGGAATAAACACGCCAAAGTATAAAAACAACCAACCGATAACCATGCTACCCACAACCGCCGCCATCAAAGCAAACGTACCGACAGGCGAGCTTTCGAGAATACGCTGACGTTCTTCTTCGCTTATTTTATTCATGATTCCCACTAACACTTAACAACGTAAAACATCTATTTAAAATTTAGAGTATTGATAAAATGCCTAAAAACTCAGCATACATTATTGTGAACTCCCTTGAAAAATGGAGGAAGTAAAATCGTAATCATTCAGTCCCCCTCTTTTTCAAAGAGGGGTTAGTACCCAAAGGGCATAAAGGGAGATTTTTTAAATAAATCCCCCTCCACCCCTCGTAAACTCTCCCCCTTTTTCAAAGGGGGAAGTGAATACATACGTAAAATCTTACCCTCCGGTCATCGACACCATTCCGCAATCAATTTTCGGCATTCAGCCCGCCATTGACAGCCATCACCTTCATGACAACCTGTAAAATGCTCAGAGCGAAAGCAGGGATTTTGGTAAGCCACCTGCTGAATGGCTTGAACCAGCTCTATTTCCAGCGTGAGATTTTCAGCGCCTTTAACGCCAACTGACTTTGCCAACTGCTGTAGACCCAAAATGGTTATCGCGCCATCTTCTTCAGCAGCAGATAGATAACGTGCAATTTGAGTTTTTACATATTCATGTTCAGCAATCTGCCCGTCATCCAACGCCTTATCGTGGGCAAAATGCGTGACTTTTGCCCTGTAATAAGCAGATTCCGAAATCCATTGATGAAACGTTATGTTTTTCATGGTCTGATATAAATCCAGGTGAATTGAAGACAAGCACACTCAAGACTACCCGTTTTTCGGTATCTCATTCACTTTATGACGCGACTACTATATAGTAGCGATTTGATGATACCTTGATCTATGTCAATAGAAGGAAAGATAGTGGAATCCAACGTACACAAGATTTCTTGCCCAGATTGCAGATTGTCTGACTTGTGCCTGCCCTATGGGCTACAAAAAAATGAAGTACAGCAGCTGGCAACCATTGTTAAAAATAAGCGCCCCATTCATACGGATGAATATCTCTATCTTCAGGGCGATACATGTCAAAACCTGTATGCGGTTAAATCAGGCTCGTTTCGCAGCTTTATAGCGGATGACAATGGCAGCGAGCAAACCATAGGTTTTTATTTGCCTGGTGAGTTAATGGGCTTAGATGCTTTGCAGCATGGCCGCAGCACTTGCTCTATTGTTGCGTTAGAAACCAGTACTGTTTGCGAACTGCCGCTCTCTCATCTCAACGAATTGTGCAGCCAGATACCCAGCTTACAGCACCAAATGATGCGCATTTTAGGCAAAGAAATCAGCTCCGACCACGACAAAATCATCATGCTGGGACATCGTTCGGCCAAAGAAAAAATGGCCACATTTTTGCTGATGCTGTCGCGTAGATATTCAGGCTTAGGGTTTTCCAGTACAGAATTCAATTTGAGTATGCGTCGGCAAGATATTGCCAATTTCCTGGGGCTGACGGTTGAGACAGTAAGTCGCCAATTCACTGAATTAAATAAAGACGGCATCATTACCGTCAAGCAACGCGGCATTCAAATCAACGACATAACATCACTTAAGGCTATTGTCAAACCCTGTATGCCTGATGATCAACTGTCCTTTATTGCCTAAAAACGCCATCACCACAAAAGTACTGTTCATAAAACGGGCAAACAGTAGAGTGAGAAACGACTTTTGCCGTTTCTCACTCTCAGCTCATAATCTGCCAGCGCAATCCAGTTGCTTATTGATTTTGATTATTTTCTTTATTTTGGCCATGTTTATAACCAGTCACTTTATCTGCTTGCGTACCGCCTTGCATCTTACCGCCATCTGAATCAACACATGCGGTCAGTGTAACAACGGCGGTCAATAACAATAATAATTGGCTAATAGTTTTCATAATATCCTCTTGTGCATAATTTAAATATCTGCCTTTCTCAATCATTGTTTCGATAAGAAGGAGATTCAGCAGCCTCTATCGGCTGGTGACCATTCTCACACGCTTGCTTAATCCCAAATTGATATGAATCAATAATGCTTTAAATAACCTGGATACTCGGTGTTCAAGTTTTTAATTCTTGATTTTAGAAAATCCCACTAAATCTAAGGTATGCAGCTGTATGCGCTATCATTCGGTATCTGATTCCATTGACGTAAACGCCTTGATTTATCTGGGTTCGTTATAGTCAAGCTAAAAAAACTTGAACACCGAGTGGATAGCTTTCAAATTAAGATTGCAACGCCGGTCACTAAAATAAATTGATTACGGGAATTGCTGTAAGCGTCCGCCTACCCTCTTTTTCAAAGCACGAAACTAACGTTTTAACACTTGTTCACCTCTATCAGATTATTCAGAAAAGTACAGGATATTAAGTGGGCTATGGTGTGAAGCACACAAAAAACGCGGCTGCCCACTTTTTCACACGCTTTAGAAGCGTCTGACTTTTTTACAAAAAAAATGCGCTTACCAGCTAATTTTTAGCACATCTAATTGATGGTCAATATAATAAACAAATAATTGTAAATATATTTGACATTATTAAAAATAGCTTGTGCTTTACCATTGAAATATTAAACTATGATGACAGCGCACTAAATAATGTGTGCCGATGCAGCATTAACAACCTTGGCACGGAAGTTATCGATGTTTTAATGCCAACAATTGCTCATTTAAATCTAGAATTTCGAACAATCGTGACCACGATACTTACAATTAAGTATCGTGTTGTCGTATCGTTTTTACTTGAACTTTTTTGTTGATTATTCCCAAATCATGCAAGGACAATTATGTTTGATGCCATAACCGTACAAACTGCTGCTGAAAATGCCAGCGTTTGGACGTTAATATTCACTATTCTACTGGCGTTTGTGCTATCAACACTGCTGGCTTATGTTTACCAGAAAACCTTTAGAGGTTTGTCGTATTCACGTAACTATGTGCAATCGATTGTACTGATTTCAATTATCGCCGCAGTGGTTATTCAGTCGGTAGGCGATAGCATGTCACGCGGCATCGGCATTATGGCGGCGATGTCTATTATCCGGTTTAGAACCAATTTTAAAGACCCACGCGACACCCTGTTTATGTTTGCATCACTTGCCGAAGGTATTTCCTGTGGGGCTTATGCCTTCCCGGTTGCCATTACCGGAACGGTAGGTTTCGCCCTGGCCACCATTCTTTTGTACTATTCGCCGCTAGGCCCTAACAGTTACTTTGACGGCATGCTCAGATTTAATCTGCCCACCACAAACAATGAAGACAAAAAACAGTTAGAAACCCTGTTAGATAAATATTGCCGTGCTTTTGCACTGGTAACCCTCAGAGAAATTGCCCAAGGCCAGCGTCTGGATTACGCCTACCATATTAAATTACGCAAAAAAATGAGCTATGACAATTTTATGGTCGAACTGAAAACTATTAAAGAACTCCAAGGATTGAGTTTAATGATGCAAGAAGCGACTGTTGACTTATAAGAGAACTGGGATGAAAAAAGCAATACTGCCTTTATGTTGGATTTTAGCCATGGTTGGCATCTTCAAATTAGCCGATTCGTTTAACCGTAAATCTGAGCATTTTTTCGGTATCGCCGATAATCGCGAGCAAAACATCAGTTTTCAGTACCCTGTTGAAATCATACAGACGCTAGCGTTAGAAGGTGAAGACGTTGCCCAGGGCATGGCAATACTGGAAGTCAAACGCCACGATTTAACGTCAAGCCAAAACACTCTGGATGAACAAATCAAAAAACTTAAGCTGGAAAAAAATGAAGCGCACCAAACCATCACCAGTCAAATTGAAAGTTTAGTCGCCAACAAAGAATCTACATTGGCGGATATAGACCAAAAAATTCATGAAATTGAAGCACGACTACAGTTGATACAGCACAATAAAATGCTTGCCGAAAGCATTTCCGGAACGCACATAGCGCAAGAAACACCCACATCAGAAACACTTGAGATTGCCGACCTGGAGAAAAAACGCCACTATGCTGCTCAAGCCATACAGGCAGAAATTAATAACCTGACCCAGCAATTGAATGCAACACGCAGGCCGGTCGATGCCCAGATTGCTGAACTGCAAGGCAATAAAACCGAATTGCAGCGGCAAAACAAAAGCCTAAGAGTTAACGCTCAATTTAATGGTCGCATAGGCAGTATTCACTTTAAACCCGGCGATCTGGTGGCTGCGTTTCAACCGATTATGACCGTAAATAGCCTGGCCCCCACCAATGTCAAAGGCTTTATTCAGGAAAATATTCTTAACGAAGTACGCATAGGTCAAACCGTTTGGGTAAAATCGATTACACTTAACCATGATGAACCGCCACTGGAAGGCATTGTAGAAAGCCTGGGTAACCGTATTGTCGAATACCCTGAGCGCATCAAAAAGGATCCGCTGATCAACGCCTGGGGGCGTGAAGTCGTGGTACGCTTGACAACCAAAAACTCACTGCTTTTTGGCGAAAAAGTGGATATTTTTTTAAGCCAAAAAGAACCACCGTTTCAATGGTTAACGCTAATTGGTAAAGTCCATGCAGGATCTCAAGATACGCGCAAGGCCGCCCCATTACCCACACTCACTACTGCCAACCCCAAAATTGATATGACAAATATAGAAGCTTCGGCATTGCTCTGGAATCCTAAAGAAAGCCATTATTTGTTGCTTAGCGATGAGCAGGATGATGACCGGCCTGGTATTTTCATCTTGGACAAAAATGTTGTGGTTACCGACAAACTGGTCATGCAAGACGACACCTCGATTGATGACCTTGAAAGCATCAGTACCGATGGTGACTATATTTATGTCAGCAGCTCACTGGCTTATAACAAAAATGATGAATTAAAATCCAAACGTAAAAAACTGTTGCGCTTTAAATATCAGCATAACCAGGTAACCACGCAGCAAGAAGCTGACTTGTTTGAAGTGTTAACCGCAATCAAGGATAAGCAGCCAGAATCAAAAGTGGCCACATTTTTAACGCAAGCCATGAGCGATCACAGTATTGATATTGAATCGCACTTTGTTAAAGATAACGCACTGTATCTGGGTTTTAAAGCGCCTTTTATTGATGGAAACTCTACAGTTATTATGAAACTGAATAATCTGGAGGCTATTTTTGCAGGTAAAGACACCGCTGCCGAAATCTGGCAAACCCTTGCCTTAAAAGATCCCAATACCGGTGAACCCACACAATTATCGGATATGTTGGTAGTGGATGACCGCCTCTTCCTGTTGAGTGTGGCGCGTACCTCGGCAAAAAATAGCTATTTGTGGCGCGTTATGCTTAAAGATAACAGTCTTAAAAACTTGGCGCATTTTCCTGACGTTAATGCCGAGGGCGTTACCTATCGCCCTGATATCGCATCACTTGTTGTGGTTTTTGATGAAGGCAAAAACAATACTTCAAAATACCAAAAACTGACATTAGACGGTGCTGCACAGTAACCATGACTTTAAGGCTATTCTTGATTTCGTTGCTTCTGTCCAGCGTCCCTGCACACGTCTTTGCAACCGAACTACCCGCCATTAACACGTTTCTACTGGCGGCGCAGACCGAACTTGACACCGTTAACACCACCCGCAAAGATATTCCTGAACTGAATGGCTTAAGCTCCTGGATTGAAGAATCGCAAATTCGCGTCAATGCTGCGGATGAGACTCAGCCCGCCGACTTAAACAAAGGCATCGCAGATGTCTACAGCCAAAGTTATGGCATTCGTGTAAAGCCCAAAGCCTGGGGACAGCGCGATGCTGAACAAAAAATTCTGCAACTACGCTCCCATCAGGAAGATGCCCTATACAATGAAGCGCTGAATACCGAATTAAGCCGACGTTACAACCTGATACTGGAACTTATCGCACAACGTAACCAGACGGATTTTTTACTGGAATCCAATGAATTATTGAACAAGCAGGTGCAGTTGAATCGTAGCCTGGTCAATAGCGCCGAATTCAATGAAGAAAACCTATTGGATGTCGAAATCGCTTTCGAGCAAACCAAAGACATGGTTGACTTAAATTTACGGCGTTTGCACGATTTGCAAAGCCAATTAAAGATACCAGACAACAGCAAAGAAACATTAATGGCTTCAAGCAATGCGCTGGACTGGCTGATTTCCGTGCCACAAATGCACAGTATCATGGCTCAGGCCATTGAGCCACGGCAGATTCCTGAAGTGATCAAATCCCGTCTGGATTTGGAGCAAGCCAAAGCGAAAAACCAACACAAAAAATCTACGCAACAATTGGGCATAAATTTGCTCAGATTTCAGGTTGATGACACTGACGATCCCAAAAAAGACCTCAAACTGGGCTTTATGGTGGGGGTTAACATTCCGCTAGGCACAGAAAATTTTCAAACCACCGAAACGCGCCACGACATGTATGACGCTCATTTCAAGCTTCATGACAGCACTTACACGACGGCACAAGGCCTTGATGAAAAACGTACCAAAATGAAATGGCTGCTGGAAGAATGGCAAGTGACGCAAAAGCAAATGGATAAACTCAACGCACGCCTGGAAAAAGACTACGCGAAATCCAACCCGCAATTGGCACTGGCCTTACATATTGAACACGCCAAAAAGCTTAAAGAATTACTGGATATACACCAAGAGGCATTAACACTTTACGTCGGCTACCTGACGATTGCCGGGCAATTAACCGCTCAGCCACTGCGTAATTGGCTGCATACCAAGATACCCGCCTTACAACCGGCGACACTACAAAAAACGGCGCAGCAGCCTCGCGTTCACGGGTAAACCGACGATGTCCAAGATCAATTTACTGCCACCGGTACTGGAACGTTATGAACTGAAATACCAAATCCCCTGGTCTTATGTTGAACCCATCAGCGACTTTATCAGCCTGTATTGCGATCTGGACAATTATTCCGTCAAGACCAAAGCCGACAATTATTTTTATAAAGTGGGTAGTTTGTACTTTGACTCACCGGGCTATGAATTTTTAAAGCAGCGCATAGGCGGCAAGGAAATACGCTTTAACATGCGTACCCGTTTTTACGGCGATGGCGATGTAGGCCCCTATTTTTTGGAAGTCAAACATCGTACCGGCGCTTCCGGCGTAGTCACCAAATACCGCGCCACCGCACAAGCGCATCAATGGCCCTATATATTAACCGACCCTGCGTTCCGGCCACCTGAATCTGATTCCCATGCCGAGAAAACCAACAAAGAGCTATTTTTACGCTTAGCGACCACCTATGCCATTGAACCGAAAATATTAACCACCTACCGCCGACGCGCTTTTTTTTCTACCATAGACGAATACTCACGGGTGACGCTGGATGCCCACATGCAATACCGTGTTCAGGATGACTACAATCTTCTCGCCACCTATGGCATGACCCACTATGACAACGAAACCATCTATGCCACCAACACTAAAAGCGGCGATGCCAGCGTGGTGCTGGAATTAAAGTGCATGGTCGGCGAAGTCCCCTATTGGATGCTGGATTTGATCCGTACCTTTGAGCTACAGCACAGTGGTTTTTCTAAATATGCCAGCGCCACGCTGGTTTCGCATTTTGATAACGGCGATTGGTTTATGCCACTTGACCGGCAGTCATATTTTGATCTTTTGGATGGCTAACCCTGCCGCACAAAATAAATACCCGCGTTTAACGCTGCTTGCCACCTACAAAACATCCAGCTTTGCATAAGCCAGCATCAACCACTTAATACCCACTTGCCTAAAGTTAATCTGCACCCGTTCCTGATCCCCCGCACCTTCTGTTTGCAATATTACCCCTTCGCCAAACTTAACATGGCTTACCCGCTGCCCCAAGCGATATTGTCCGGCTGTCTGCAAACTAGCAGATTTAGGTTTAATAGCAGTAACCGGACGACTCACCTCGGCACGTAACCGCACTTCTTGGATACATTCAGCGGGTATCTCACGCAAAAACCGTGACGGCCTGGGGTAGCTTTCGCGCCCGTATAAGCGTCTGGATTCTGCATAGCTTAAGTACAAATACTGCATCGCACGGGTAATGCCCACATAACACAGGCGGCGCTCTTCCTGTAAACGCCCGACATCATCAAGCGATTGCTGGGATGGAAATAGGCCTTCTTCCAAGCCCACCAAAAAAACCAGTTTAAATTCCAGGCCTTTCGCCGAATGCAAGGTCATCAGTTGTACGCATTCATCAAAATCGTCGGCCTGCATATCGCCAGATTCCAGGGTCGCATAAGCCAGGAACATATCCAGCTCACTGAGGTTTTCCATACCTTCAAGGTTGCTATCAAAATCAAACAATCGTGCTGCATTGACCAATTCTTTTAAATTCTCTACCTTTTCATCGCCCTTATCGGCTTTTTCTTTTTCATGGAACTCAAGCAAGCCACTTTTTTCAATCACCAACTGCACTTTTTCGTAAAGCTCCGAGCCCTCGACCAGTTGATCCAGGTTTTTAATCAGCTGCGCAAAAGCCAGCAAGGCATTGTTGGCACGCCCCGATAAGTGCCCCTGATCCAGCAATACCATCATCGCCGACCACATCGATATAGCCAGTTCCCGCGCTATAGTGCGCATATCTTCCAGGCTTTTCGCCCCTATGCCACGCGTCGGAGTATTGATAACACGTTCAAATGACGCATCATCATGGCGATTGGCGATCAAGCGCAAATAAGCCAGCGCGTTTTTAATTTCCGCCCGTTCAAAAAACCGCAAACCACCGTAAACCCGATAAGGTATAGCGGCGGTCATTAAGCGTTCTTCAAACTGACGCGATTGCGCATTAGAGCGATACAAAATAGCCACATCGCTATATTTACCACCGTCATTGAACCAGGAACGAATACGCTCAACCACAAAATAAGCTTCATCCTGCTCATTAAATGCCGCGTATAAGGCGATAGGATCGCCATCAGCCGAAGCCGTCCACAACGCTTTACCCATCCGGCCCTCGTTGTTAGCCACCACCGCATTCGCAGCCTTAAGAATCATGCCGGTGGATCGGTAGTTTTGTTCAAGCTTGACCACTTGATGATCTGGATAATGCTTTTGAAAGCTATAGATGTTTTCAATTTTTGCACCCCGCCAACCGTAAATAGATTGGTCGTCATCCCCCACCACAAAAATATTGTCCTGACCTTGCGTCAATAGCCGTAACCACGCATATTGTATGGCATTGGTATCTTGAAATTCATCAACATGAACCTGGTTAAAACGTTGCTGATAAAATCTCAATACGTCAGGATTATCACGCAGTAACTCATGCGCACGCAGTAGCAATTCACCAAAATCGACCAGCCCTGAACGCTCGCACAACGCTTCATAAGCCTGATAAATCTTTAACAGATTTTGCTGATAGAGATCATAGCCGGCAATGCAATCCTTGGCTCTTATGCCTTCATCTTTCTGGGCATTGATATGCCACTGGATTTGCCGTGGCGGCCATTTGTCTTCATCCAGATTCAGCGTCACCAGCAAACGCTTAATTAATCTTAATTGATCGGCACTGTCCATTACCTGAAAAGTGTCCGGCAATTTCGCCTGTTTGGTATGGCTACGCAATAAGCGATGCGCCACACCGTGAAAAGTCCCTATCCACATGGCACGCGCAGACACTTGCAACAAGGCCTCAATTCTGCCGCGCATTTCTTTTGCGGCTTTGTTGGTAAAAGTCACCGCCAAAATACTGTGCATCGATACATTCCGCACCTGAATTTGCCAGGCGATGCGATGCACCAAAACCCGCGTCTTACCGCTACCGGCACCGGCCAAAACCAGTACCGACTGCGCAGGCGTGGTCACTGCCTGACACTGCGCATCATTCAAAGTGCTGATAAGGGTTGTCACCACCTCGTTTTTCGCGGCGGTTGTCGCGTTGATGTCACTGCTCACAGATGTTTATCCTCCTAAATATACAAAAAATAATAGATTTATTGCCCACTTTACCACTAACTATAGCTTCGGGGTACTATCGTTGGTTTGACGCATGTTCGGTTTCCATATATCATTATCAAGTTATGTTATATCGATTACCTGAATATATAGATCCTTTGCAGCTTGCCGATAACCGTGGCGAGTTAAAAGGACAAATACCCGTAAGCGGCCTGGATCGCTTAAATGATTTGCTGATAGCCGACACCGGCTCTGTGACAGTAGCGCTTTTTTTTGGCCGTGAAGGACGCCTTCCCAAAATCGAAGGCACACTTGAAACAGAATTAAACCTGTGCTGCCAAAACTGTTTGCAAGCTGTCGTTTGGCCTGTTAAACACAGCGTAAAACTCGGCATTGTCAAGACCATAGAGCAGGCGAACAGACTACCCGAAGACTTTGAGCCGTTGTTAATTAACACTGATACTGTATTTCTCAAAGAAATCATCGAAGACGAATTATTGTTAACTCTGCCCACCTACCCTAAGCATCCATATGATTGTTTGGCTTTACACAAAGACATCAAAAACAGTGATACAGACACTGGGCAAACGCATAAAAAAAACCCTTTTTCCATTTTAGCTAACTTAAAAAATACTGGAGATTTAAATGGCAGTACCAAAAAGTAAAATATCGCGTTCAAGACGCGGACAACGTCGCTCACACGATGCGTTAACCACAAAAGCCTTGTCTCAGGATCCGATTACCGGAGAAACGCATTTGCGTCATCACATGACACCAGATGGCTTTTTTAAAGGTCGTCAAATCGTCAACAACACTGACGACGAATAACAATCATTCCCTAGCTTTAGAATGATGGTATGCCGAATCTAGCTGATTCGGCGTCTTTAAAAATAACTCAGGAGTCATTCGTAAGCGTGAGCCTAACAATTTCTATTGATGCAATGGGCGGGGATTTTGGCCCATCAGTGACCATACCCGCATCACTGGACTGCCTAAAAGACAACGCAGAACTGAAGCTCATCCTGGTGGGTGATGAAACAGTTATCCAGCAACATTTGTCACAATTACCCCATGACTATCAGGATCGGCTAGTCATCCGGCACGCCTCCCAGCGCGTTGAGATGGACGAATCACCCTCTAAAGCCCTAAAAAACAAAAAAGACTCCTCAATGCGTGTCGCTATCAACCTGGTACGTGATGGCCAGGCGGATGCTTGTGTCAGCGCAGGTAACACCGGCGCTTTAATGGCGACCGCACGTTTCGTGCTAAAAATGATACCCGGCATTGATCGTCCTGCGATTATTTCAACCTTGCCGTCTACGTTAGGCCATACCCATGTCCTCGACCTAGGCGCTAACGTGGATTGTACCGCCGAACATCTGTTTCAGTTTGCCGTCATGGGCAATGAACTGGTCAAAGCCGTTGAAAACATTGAAAATCCCAAAGTTGGCCTACTCAATATTGGCGAAGAAGATGTCAAAGGTAATGAGCAAGTGAAAGCCGCCGCAAAACTGCTGGAAGGCTCGCATTTAAATTATATCGGCTATGTGGAAGGCAATTCTCTCAATGCCGGTACTATTGCCGTCGATTTGATTGTCGCAGATGGCTTTGTCGGCAATGTTGCGCTGAAATCCATAGAAGGTGCCGCTAAAATGATCAGTACCGCATTGAAAGCCGCTTTTTCAAAAAATCTATTGACCAAACTGGTCGGTTTAATCGCCTACCCTGTCCTTAAATCTTTCAAAGATCGTATAGACCCAAGGCTTTATAACGGCGCAAGTTTTCTAGGTTTGCGCGGCTTGGTGATTAAAAGCCACGGCGGTGCTGACAGCTTGGCGTTTAAAACCGCCATAAAACTAGCAGAAATTGAAGTCAAAAAAGATGTGATACGCAAAATAAGCGAGCAAATTGAAAAAACCTTGGCGGTAAGGAAAATCGCATGAAGCGTTACGCACGAGTTATAGGCACGGGTGGTTACTTGCCGGAAGAAGTTCGCACCAATGAGCATATCTCACAAATGGTCGACACCTCTGACAGCTGGATTTTTGAACGTACCGGCATTAAAAGCCGTCGGATAGCAGCACCGCATGAAACAGCTTCCAGCATGGCGGAAGCTGCTGCCAGACAAGCCCTGGATATGGCGCAAATCGATCCTGAACAGATTGATATGATTATTGTTGCCACCGGTACGCCAGATCGGGTTTACCCCAGTACCGGCTGTTTATTACAAAAACGCTTGGGCATAAAAAACTGCGTGGCCTTTGATGTGCAGGCCGCTTGCTCCGGCGCTATCTTTGCCTTAAGCATTGCCGACCAATATATTAAATCCGGTGCCGCACAAAAAATTCTGGTTGTTGGCACCGAGCTGTGCTCGCGTATTACTGACTGGACGGATCGCGGAACTTGTATTTTATTCGGGGACGGTGCCGGTGCTGTGTTATTGGAAGCAAGCGATGAATCAGGCATACTTTCAACCCATATTCATTCCGATGGTGAATATGAAGACCTACTCTTTTGTCCAAATCCTCAAGCAACGGCCCCTGAAAATCCAGATGAAGCGGGCTTTATTCAGATGCGTGGCAACGAAGTATTCAAGGTGGCCGTTAACACGTTAGGCCGTATCGTGGATGAAACATTAGAAACCAATAATTTGCAAAAATCGGATGTTGATTGGTTAGTGCCGCATCAAGCAAATATTCGTATTCTCGCTGCTACCGCTAAAAAATTAAACATGTCGATGGATCAGGTGATTGTGACAATTGAAGGCCAAGGTAACACTTCGTCTGCATCAGTGCTGCTCGCCTTTGACGAGGGTGTGCGCGATGGCCGTATACAGCGCGGACAAATTGTATTATTGGAAGCCTTTGGCGCAGGCTTTACCTGGGGTTCTGCCCTAATCAGATATTAATCAAACTCATGACCCAAACACTCAATAATCTGGCATTCGTTTTCCCTGGCCAAGGCTCCCAGTCTGTAGGCATGATAACAGAACTAGCCAATACCCATCCTGAAGTGCGTCAGCTTTTTGCTGTCGCCTCTGATGTCTTGGACAAAGATCTGTGGCAACTCGTTTCAGAGGGACCTGCGGAAGAGCTGAATCAAACCCATAACACCCAACCTGCCCTATTAGCGGCTGGTGTTGCGCTATGGCAAGTCTGGTGCAAACAAAGCGCACTACGTCCCGCCTGGTTTGCGGGCCACAGCCTGGGGGAATACACGGCATTAGTGTGTGCAAACGCCCTGTCTTTTGAAGACGGCATCAAGCTGGTCGCACAACGGGGATTGTTGATGCAGGAAGCTGCGCCCGCTGGCATCGGTGCAATGG
>NZ_FUKJ01000395.1 GCF_900163745.1 Crenothrix polyspora | reverse complement strand
CGAAAAGTTTCGCCGTGCGCATCCACAACGGATTTCAGATAATGGTGAACACGAGGTCATTCCGGTGGTCATGGTGCAAATGCCAGCCGTCGCAACGGTTAACCGATTACAAACTGCACTGCTGGTGACACTCGGCACACCCGTTGGTTTTTATGGCCGCAATGATGTACGCGAGGCATTAACATTACGGCTAATGCGGACTGTCGGTGTACGCCTGCTGATTATTGACGAGGTACATAATTTATTAGGTGCAACTGCTATCAGGCAACGCGAGCTTTTGAATCTACTACGTTTTATTGGCAACGACCTGCGGATTCCAATCGTTTGCTTGGGCATACGGGATGCTTATCTTGCGATTCGTAGCGACGACCAGCTTGAGAACAGGTTTCATCCCCTGTTATTGCCATTGTGGGAGCCAGGTGAGGAATTTGCGCGTCTGCTGGCCAGTTTCGAAACCGTTTTGCCTCTGCGGGAGCCTTCCCTTCTATCAGCTGCGCCGTTATACGAACTGATTTTACGCCGATCCGAAGGTACAATTGGTGAAATTGCCGCACTATTGGCCAGTGCCACCGCAGCGGCACTATTGCAGGGTGTTGAACATATTGATTCTTCGATTATCGAGCAGGCTGATTATCATTCACCCAGTGTGCGTCGGCGCATGGTTGAGCGGGAATTACGTTGAGTAGATACCGTGCAGAAACGCTGGCCGCTGCATCCAAAACCGCATTCTCACGAAATACTGGAACGGTACGTACGCCGCCTTGCTGAGTGTTATGGTTCACGTTATGAACATTTTTGCCATCGGGCACTTGGCATACCCATTGGCGATAGCCAGGCAAGGCGGTTTCAGGAGCCAGCACCGGCGTTGTTACGACGACTATCTGATGGCACGGGCAACCTGTTGGCGTGCTTGAACAAATGACCTTGCAGCATGTTTGGGGGCGGTTAATAGAAGAAATGAACCAGTATGCAGCGACACCAGAAGGCAAGGCTGATCTGGAAAGAATCACAAATCGATGGTTGTCGCAAAACTCCTAAGTTATGCAACAACCTGACGGTGCTGATAGAATCAACGCTCCCTGTGTCGCAAAAGTATGGTGCGAAAGTCTGCATTTTCGATACACTTTTGCGACACCATTTTTTGGATCCTAACCATGCTGATAGGCTATGCCCGCGTATCTACCGATGACCAGCATCTTGACAACCAACGTATTGTCTTACGTGCCGCTGGCTGCCTGCGTATCTATGAAGAAAAAATTTCCGGTGCTAAGTATGCACGTCCAGAACTCACGCGGTTACTTGATCATGTGCGTGAAGGCGACATCCTCCGCTGAAAATCTTGGAAACGTAGCGTTAGCGTAGTGAAGATTTTTAGTCCGCGATAGCCGT
>NZ_FUKJ01000140.1 GCF_900163745.1 Crenothrix polyspora | reverse complement strand
CGACGTGCATCGTTGTCCCATTTGCTGGGGTAGTCTGTGGGGTAGTGCGAATATTTACCATTTTTGAAAAGTATATTATTCCCGAATCACCCTTTAAAAATAATTATCCGTTTGCATTAAGTGAAGATGAGTTAAAAAATATAGAAATAGGGTTACATTTAGTTGAAGTAATTAGATTAGGTGGAAAAGTATTTCTCGTTTTTTGTTCTAAAAGACTGATTAGCGAAAGAACAGAAATAGACCCAAGTAAGTTCGCCGACTTAGGGGAATACACAGAGGTTATAGGCATCAAAAAATATAACAAACAGTTTTTTGACATTGTTGCTTTGGATTTTGCGAATGACGTAATAGAAATTCGGTTAGATATTGGTAATAAAATATCATCAGATGAACGAAAAGCTTGTTTTAATCAAATAAAAGAAGCATTTGAAGTATTAGTTAGCAACTTAATAACTGAGGATTATAAGCTTAGTAACGTTGTAAATTTTTTTCCTGCTATCAATGCATTATATCGTTCCGAAGAAGGGCGAGTTTGTGAGCTGGCTTTTACCACTGAAGGCAGCTCGATTAAGCATGAGAAAATGCGACGAAAACATGAATGCTTAAGGGACGAAGCTTATCACCAGGGAGGAAGTAAAGCTGTTGACGGCAATATTGCCGCATACCGAATAGCAGTGACGTGGGAACATAAAATACCCTCAACATTAATAACGCAGCCGGAACTTTTATTGCCTGGAAGCTCAACGATGTTGAGTCGTACTGACATTAGCTTAAATGATGCAATTATTACTCATTGCGCTGGAATAACAGATTATGACTTTGTTATTGAAAAATTAAATGGTTTTTTAAATCAAGATGAATCAGAAACTTAAAAATCAAGTGATTTCGCATTTTGCAGAAGACTGGGGAGTTTCATCACCTCAATTTTCTGTGTGCGAAAAGATTTTTAACTATCTATTATCACGACCTAAAAATCAGCTAAAGCATTTAACACACGGTAGTCTGAAGGTCGCAATTGGCGAATATCGTTCAGATGTTGATGTTTTAAAAGCAATTCAATACTTATGTGGCGACAGAGTCCCCGTTTTATCCTTGCATTTTGAGCTTGTAGATGATCAGGATAACTATCTTCCATTGAAAGATGCTGATATCAGAGATGCAAAAAAAACGGGGAAATTAGTCCATCCTGAAACAGGTGAATATGTTGAAAACTTTGAAGATAAAGTTTTAATGTATTTTACGCCTAGTTCTTTAGTGCAAGAGGTAATTAATGGGGCTTGATGCAATGAGCTTAAGCCAACTTAAAGAATTTCAAGGTGATATTCCGGCGCTTGGTAATTTTCCTGAGCGAATACTTGCTGAAACATATGAAGAGTTTGTTTCTGTGTTGTACAAGGATATAGATGCAATTGTCCTAAATATTGAAGAAAATCCTGAGTTGAGAAAAAATGATTCAGAAGACAGGCTGACAATTGAAATAAAAAGTAGCTTAACGCACATGGGTTACAGCGCTAGCCATGATACAAAAATAGGTGGTCATGCGGATTTAATTGTTAAGAAAAAAAGCTGGCTATGGATAGGAGAAGCAAAAATACATAGTTCTTATGATTATCTATTTCAGGGATTCCAACAGCTAACAACTAGATATTCAACCGGAAGTTATAACAATTGCGAAGGAGGAATGTTAATTTATATTCGCAAGAGAAATATTCAGCAAATAATGCAAAAATGGGAAGAACATTTAAAGAAAAAAGATGAGGTAACTGAGCTAAAAATATCAAAATGCCCAGTTAATCCCTTCTCATTTTATTCAACACATCATCACCAGCGAACTAACTTACCATTCAAAGTTAGACATATCCCATTCAATTTGTATTTCTTTCCAGAAGACAGCAAATAACAGCTATTCCCGTTCATGGGTTAAGCGATTGATATTAAATAATTTATTTTTTCTGGTCTTGTGCTAATTTACCTTTAAAATCGATAACTTAGAGAAAAAACATCTAGAAAACCAAAAATGGACTTATGTTTATTGATTTATAACGTTTTTTAGCACGAGCGCGAAAAATAAAATGTGTTTAAAATCAACATAGTTAGACCATGAACGGGAATAGCTGACATAGCTATGCTATCACGACGCACCCATTATTGAAATAGTTTAAATATGTCAATAGTTGTATTATTTACATACAGCGTTTTCATATTTAGTTAGTTACATAGAAATTTACATTCAAAGAGTAACAACTCATTACCCACAGGTAACCGTCGCCCGAATCAAATCAGGTAACGGGGGAATTGT
>NZ_FUKJ01000074.1 GCF_900163745.1 Crenothrix polyspora | reverse complement strand
ACATCGTCAGAAACCAACACGGTAGCATTGGGATAATCCAGCATTTCGGCGGCGATTTCAAAATTCATCACATCACCGGCATAATTTTTGACGATGAACAACACGCCGCCACCATTTTCAACCGCTTGTGCCGCAGCCAGCATTTGATCGGGGGTAGGGGAGGTGAATATTTGCCCAGGACAGGCGGCATCCAGCATACCTAAACCCACAAAGCCAGTATGTAGGGGTTCATGGCCTGAGCCACCACCGGAAATAAGCGCCACTTTGCCCGATTTTGTAGCTTGCAGGCGCCGAATAAAATGCGGTTGGCTGTTAAGTTGAATAATATCGGCATGCGCCTTGGCGAAGCCACTTAAACCTTCATCCAGCAAGCTATCGACGTGATTAATGAATTTTTTCATGCGCGTGTTCCGGTTTGGTTAATAATGGATTTTTACCACGCTTAGGCCATTTTCTGCAAGGCCTGTGTCACGGCAATAATATCCGGCATAACCCATGTCGGCTGGTAAGCTGAGGTTTTTAAATCGTCTTCGGTGGATACGCCGGTCAACACCATCACGCTACGGATGCCGGCACGTACAGCGCCAAGAATATCAGTTTCCAAACGATCACCAATGGCTACGGTTTCAGCCGGATCAGCACCTAACAATAGCATGGCTTGCTGATACATAATCGGTTCCGGTTTGCCGATACTGATCGGAGCCACACCTGTAGCAACCTGTAATGCCGCTAATATGGCACCATTGCCCAATGTGATGCCATATTCGGTGGGCAAGGTTGTATCGGCATTGGTTGCAATAAATTGAGCGCCTGCGCGTATATTTAACGTAGCAGTGGCCAATTTATCCCAAGTCAGGGTTTGATCTTTTCCGCATACGACAATATCAGCACCTTTTTGGGACGGATCGCCGTGTTTTTTGATTTCATACAAACCTGTTAAGGTAAAGCCGCGTTCGATTAAGGGTTGTGTCGCGCCTGCTTCACCCACGACAAACACCCGTGTTGTTGCCGGATTGTTGTGTTCAGCCAGATAAAGCGCGGTTGCCATAGCCGATGTCAAAATCTCATGCTGCGCCACGGCGATGCCCATATTGGCCAGTTTGGTCACATATTGTGACTGGGTGAGACTGGCATTATTGGTCGCCAGAATAAAACGGATATTAAGCCGGCGCAGGGTTTGAAAAAAATCGCTTAAGCCTGGCAGAGGATTTGTGCCGTGCCATAACACGCCATCCATGTCGATAATTAAGGCGCGGATATTGGTAAAGTCTGCCATAAACGACGTTCTCGCTGGGTTATAATTGAGGAGGCTGGTGATTTATCAGGTAAAATCCCAGTCGCGATTATAAAACATATCTTGGATTGATGCGTTTTTCGGTGTAAAAATCCAGAGTTAGCCGTGGCTGGACAAGCTGGCGTGAAATGCCTAAAAAAATTGTCTAAAGGACACAAAATTTTTAATATTTGTGTTGGCTTTTTTGGAGTATCATTATGCCGCTTAGACAAACGTATTTATAGAACCGATAGTCGGTGTTAAGTATTGGGCATTGACATGCATCCCCTTTCTACTTTACAGTTACTGCCGCATAAAGAATATGTAATCAACAATAACTATTTAATCATTTTGGAGTGTATATCATGGCAAGACCTTTAATTCAAATGGCTCTCGACTCATTGGATTTCGACCAAACCGTTGCGCTTGCAGAGCAAGTTGCGCCACACGTTGATATTTTTGAAATTGGCACACCTTGCATTAAACACAACGGTGTTAATCTGGTTAAAGCATTAAGAGCTAAATTCCCCGATAAATTGCTTTTGGTTGATCTTAAAACAATGGATGCTGGCGAATACGAAGCAACACCATTCTATGCTGCGGGCGCTGACATTTGCACCGTTTTGGGTGTATCTGGCCTTGCAACTTGCAAAGGTGTTATTAAAGCCGCCAATGCACATGGTGCTGAAGCGCAAATCGACTTGATCAACGTTTCTGACAAAGCGGCTTGTGCCCGTGCAACTGCTGAAGCAGGCGCTCAAATTGTTGGCATTCACACAGGTCTTGATGCACAAGCCGCTGGCGACACCCCTTTTGGCGATTTGAATGACATCGCTAGATTAGGTTTGCCGGTCAGAATTTCAGTGGCTGGCGGCATTAAACAATCTACAGTGCAAGATGTTGTCAGAGCCGGTGCAAACATTATTGTTGTTGGTGCTGCCATCTATGGTGCGCCATCTCCTGCTGAAGCGGCGCGTGAAATACGCGAATTGGTTGACGCTGTATAAGACATCGAGTCAAGAATATGCATCAGAAGCTTATCATAGACAAAATTTCAAGTATTCTTGAGGCAACCGATAGTTCGTATGATGGAAAGCTGACTCAGCTTCTTGATAATGCGAAGCGTATTTATATCGCCGGTGCAGGACGCTCTAAGCTCGTCGGTAATTTTTTTGCAATGAGACTGGTACACAGCGGTTACGATGTCAGTGTTGTTGGTGAAATTGTTACGCCAAGCATCAAGAACGGCGATCTACTGATTATCATCTCTGGCTCTGGCGAGACAGAGCAATTGATAGCATTCACCAAGAGTGCTAAAAAAGTAGGCGCAAGCATTATTTTGATCTCTGCGAAAAGCAGTTCCACCATTGGCGATATGGCAGAAGCCGTATTTACCATTGGTAGCGCGGAGCAGTATGGCAAACTTTTAGGTATGCCGATGGGGACAATGTTTGAACTGTCTACCTTGGTATTCCTGGAAGCCACTGTTTCTCACATCATCCACGATAAGGGAATTACCGAAGAAGTGATGAGAGAGCGCCACGCTAACTTGGAATAATCTCAGTAGAGCGAATAACCGTCTGGGTTATTCGCTCCGCTTGTCGTGCTGGATGATGTTTACCATCAAAGAATTTCGTGATACATAATAATAACTTAAGTGTCGCAGTGTTTAATCATTTATCAAATTTAAGGGGAACAATATGACTTCGCGCCGAGAATTAGCGAACGCCATACGCGCTTTGAGCATGGATGCCGTACAAAAGGCAAACTCTGGACATCCGGGTGCCCCTATGGGGATGGCGGACATCGCTGAAGTGTTATGGAATGACTTTATGAGTCATAACCCGACCAACCCAAGCTGGTCAAACCGTGATCGTTTCGTGCTCTCCAATGGTCATGGATCGATGCTGATCTATTCCTTGTTGCACCTGACCGGTTATGCGTTGCCAATTGAAGAATTGAAACAATTCCGTCAATTGCATTCAAAAACAGCAGGTCATCCTGAATACGGTTATGCGCCTGGTGTAGAAACCACCACTGGCCCATTAGGCCAAGGTATCACCAACGCGGTTGGTATGGCTATTGCCGAAAAAGCGTTGGCTGCACAATTTAATAGAGACGGACACGAAATCGTTAATCATAAAACCTATACTTTCTTAGGTGATGGTTGTTTGATGGAAGGTATCTCTCATGAAGCCTGCTCATTGGCGGGTACGCTCGGTTTAGGCAACTTGATTGCCTTCTGGGATGACAACGGCATCTCTATCGATGGTCATGTCGACGGCTGGTTTACCGACAATACACCGATGCGTTTTGAAGCTTACGGCTGGCATGTTGTTGCTGACGTAGATGGCCATGATCCTGTTGCTGTATCTAATGCGATCAAAGCGGCGCATGCGGTCACTGATAAGCCAAGTATGATTTGCTGCAAAACTATTATCGGTTTTGGTTCACCTAACAAAGCGGGCAGCCATGCGTGTCACGGTGCGGCATTAGGCCAAGCTGAAGTTGATTTGACTAAAGAAGCGTTAGGCTGGAAGTATGGCGCATTCGAAGTACCTGCTGAAGTGTATGCTGGTTGGGATGCTAAAGCTAAGGGTACAGCAGCAGAAAAAGCCTGGGATGCAAAATTTGCCGCCTATCAAGCTGCACACCCAGAATTAGCCAGTGAATTTACTCGTCGTATGGCCGGTGATTTGCCCGCAAATTGGGCAGCGGATGCGGATGCTTTTGTTGCTGCGGTTAATGCAGAAGCAAAAACTACGGCGACACGTTTGTCTTCTTTGGCGGCAATCGAAGGGTTCGCTAATTTATTGCCGGAAATTTTTGGCGGTTCTGCGGACTTGGGTTGTTCCAACATGACTGAGTGGAAAGGTCATAGGCCGATGCGTGCCAATAAACCTGATGCCAACTACATCAATTACGGTGTACGTGAGTTTGGTATGTCGGCAATGATGAACGGTTTGGCTTTGCATGGCGGCGTTATCCCGTTTGGCGCAACCTTCCTGATGTTCTCAGAGTATGCCCGTAATGCGTTGCGTATGGCATCGTTGATGAAGATACGTTCTATCTTCGTTTATACCCATGACTCTATTGGTCTTGGCGAAGACGGCCCAACACATCAACCGGTTGAGCAAACTGCAACCTTGCGTTTAATTCCAGGCATTCAAGTTTGGCGTCCTTGTGATGCTGTTGAAACGACAATTTCGTGGAAAGCGGCTATTGAACGTCAAAATGGCCCATCCATTTTAGTGTTCTCACGTCAGAATTTACCGCACATGCCACGCACACAAGCGCAAATTGATGCGATCTCACGCGGTGCTTATGTTTTGGTTGATACTGATGGACAACCTGATGCAATTATTATCGCCACCGGTTCTGAAGTTGAATTGGCTGTGAAAGCGGCTGCACAATTAAAGACCGCTGGTAAAAATATTCGTGTGGTTTCAATGCCATCGACAAACATTTTCGATGCACAAGATGCGGCTTACCGTGAGTCTGTTTTACCTGCGTGCGTGACAAAACGCGTAGCAGTAGAAGCGGGTGTCACCGATGGCTGGTGGAAATACGTTGGCACGAATGGCAAAATTGTCGGTTTGGATCGTTTTGGTGAGTCTGCACCAGCGGGTGATTTGTTCAAAGAGTTTGGTTTCACTGTTGAAAACGTCGTAAAACACGTTGAAGCGGTACTTTGATTCTAAGACGAGACTAGAATAACTTACCAACATACCATTGGGTGAGTGTTACTGGGGCTACAATTCAGAACACTCACCACTTCTTTTGACTCATAGGTGAACAACGTGAAAAAGAATAATTTTAAAAATGGTCTATTAGCCGTACTAGTGTTGAGCAGCGGCATAGTGTGTGCCGATGATCAATACCCGGCTGCAGATTTTCAACCTACCGTCGTTTATCAGGACGAATCTTACATCGCTAATAACAGTAAGGCCGCTGCAAGCAGCCAGTCTGCACCAGCCGCTAAAGCACAAAGTTCTGCAGCTGATGCCAAATACCCTGCGGCGAACTTTGAACCTCAAGTTGTTTATAGCGATCCTGATTACAAACCGAGCGCAGTATCAGCTGGCAGTAGTTCTTCAGCCAGTTCAAATGCCAGCTCAGCAACAGCGAGTGCAGCACCTGATGCCGCAGCAGCCCCTGCCGATACCTTAACCAGCTATTGTATTGGTTTGATAGTGATGGCTTTAGGTGGTGTAGCCTTTTTTAGAAGTCGTAACTGTGGTAAATGCACAAAATCAGCAAAAACCTCAGCCAGCTCGTCTAGCGCAGGTAACTCAAATAGCGGTGGAGGGCTCACGGGCGTTGCCAAATACTTGAGTAGAGCTTCAGGTACAGGTGTGAGTCGGTATTTGGACAAGCACGTACAATCAGTAAAAGCAAGCGCAGCTACTGGCGTTGAAAAATACATCCGCAACCGGAGATAATAGATGGTACGCAGTCGCGCAATCGATTTAGTCGATAAATCGTTATCTCGTCGTAAACCGCCTGAAAGCCAGGAGACATCTTTGCTTGCTGTGAGTCTTAGCAGTAAAGTAACGGGGGTGGCGAGATATTTGGCGGCTAGGCCATCAATTACAGGTGTCTCTAAATACATGGATACCATGCAAACCGTATCAACGGTTAGCAAGTATTTAAAGAAAAAAGACATCTCATCGCCAGTAACGAGTGTTTCCAAGTATTTACTCAGGCAGGCTGTTACGGCAAGAAGTACGCCGGTTATGACCGGTGTTGCAAAATATGCCGTCAAACTGAAAACAGAAATAGTTGTCAAGACGACCAGTGTAGCAGGCTATATTGCTAAACAGGAGTTTGAAGCTAGCCGTATTAAAAATTTAACCGGTGTGGCTAAATATCAGGCGGAAAAGAATTTAATTGCCAGAAAAAATGCAGCTGCTGCGATAATTGCCCGCTATCTTGAAGAAGAAACGAAACAAGCCAAAGAAAAAGCTGAGGCGGTTTTAGCATCAGCCGCAGAAGAAACAATCATAGAACAAGATAATTCTGCGTTAACAGGTGTTGAAAAATATGCGCAAGAACAGGCACGAATAGCGGGCAGTAAACCACCTGCCAGTAGTGTTGCCAAATATCTTGCTCAACGACTCATTGAGGAAAGAAGACGGTCGCCACAAAGCGGTGTTGATAAATATGTTGCCAAACAACAGCACAGTGTAAAACAAAAACCTGTCGTCAGTGGTGTCAGTAAATACGTGAAATCGCAAACTGCGATGCCACAGGTATCGCGCCGTGCGATCAGTGGCGTTGAGAAGTATCTTACTAAGGAAGCGGAAAACACGAAGAGTAAGCCCGTGGAAAGTAAGGTTGCCAAATACCTTACTAAACAAACGCTGATGCTTGCAGATATAAAAAATAGCGACATAATAGTTGTCAATTTTGAGCCTGGTACAACGGGTCTTTCCAGATATTTAGAAAAACACAGTCAAACCAAATCGTTGGAAGGTGAGTTTATACCGGCCGGACAAGCAGATGCAGTTACCGGTGTTGCTAAATATCTCCGAAATAACGCAGCGGTGTCTTAACAACGTTTATAAATAAACAGCTTTCTGTCGGTATTTGGAACTTCGGGGTATATACCATGAGTGGTAATACCCCGAAATCAGTTATACAGTGGGGTATCGATGTTTTTTCTTAGCTGCCCGTTCGCCTTAGTCGTGACCGCGTAGGCTTTAGCTTCGGTATTTCCGCTGAATAAATTCTCCACTTCCATAAATGTCCAGGTAACTCTTTCGCAGGACTTTATGTAAGTAGGTTGTAGGTTTTTTTTAACTTGAAATGTAGGTATATATATGGCAAAGAATTTGTTAGAACAACTTAGAGAAATGACGGTAGTTGTAGCTGATACAGGCGACATTGAAGCCATTGAGAAATTTAAACCACAAGATGCTACAACTAACCCATCCTTAATTACTGCGGCTGCGCAAATGCCGCAATACCAAGGCATTGTTGACGATACCTTGAAAGCTGCGCGTGCAACATTAGGTGCAGATGCGTCAGCGGCAGAAGTAGCCAACTTAGCATTTGATCGTTTGGCCGTGTCTTTTGGCCTTAAAATATTGGAAATCATTCCAGGCCGTGTTTCTACTGAAGTTGATGCGCGTTTATCTTTTGATACCGAAGCAACTATTGCTAAAGGCCGTGAAATCATTGCACAATATGTAGCGAATGGCGTTGCTTCTGATCGTATTTTAATCAAAATTGCTTCTACTTGGGAAGGTATCCAAGCAGCGGCAGTGCTTGAAAAAGAGGGCATCCATTGCAACCTGACTTTGTTGTTCGGATTGCACCAGGCGATTGCCTGCGCTGAAAACGGCATCACGCTGATTTCGCCTTTCGTGGGTCGTATTTTGGATTGGTATAAAAAAGATACTGGCCGTGATTCTTATCCTGCCAATGAAGATCCAGGCGTGGTATCAGTCACTGACGTTTATAATTACTACAAGAAATTTGGCTATAAAACTGAAGTTATGGGTGCGAGCTTCCGTAACATTGGCGAAATTACCGAATTGGCTGGTAGTGATTTATTGACGATTGCACCGTCTTTATTGGCTGAATTGCAAGCTACTGAAGGGGATTTGCCACGTAAGCTTGATCCAGTCAAAGCGGCTGCGATGTCTATTGATAAAATCGATATGGATAAAGCTACCTTTGAACGTATGCACGCTGAAAACCGCATGGCGACTGACAAATTGGCCGAAGGTATCACTGGCTTTGAAAAAGCCTTGGAAGCCTTGGAAGAATTGTTATCCAAACGTTTGGCAAGTCTGGAAGGTTAAATCTTTCTGTCTAAGCCGGAGCTATTAGTCTCCGGCTTAGACACTGCAAACTAATGCCTGAAAAAGTTTATTTCGGTCGTGTGGTATATTAACTGCCCGACTCAAACTCCTGTTTTTATAAAAAATTAAATATGTCACAGAAAATTTTAGATGTAATAAAGCCTGGTGTTGTGACCGGTGAAGATGTTCAAAAAGTATTTGCCATCTGCAAAGAAAATAAAATGGCATTGCCGGCTGTTAACGTCATCAGCACCGGCTCAATCAATGCTGTTTTAGAAGCGGCGGCTAAAGTCAAAGCGCCTGTTATCATTCAGTTTTCTCATGGCGGCGCACAGTATGTTGCCGGTAAAGGCCTTAAGCTGGAAGGCCAGAAAGCGGCTATTCTCGGTGCAATTTCTGGCGCTCAACATGTACATGCGGTTGCAGAAGCTTACGGCGTACCGGTTATTTTGCATACCGACCATGCCGCTAAAAAATTATTGCCCTGGATAGATGGGTTGTTAGATGCGGGCGAAAAACACTTTGCTGCAACCGGAAAACCGTTGTTCAGTTCACACATGCTTGATCTTTCAGAAGAAAGCCTGAAAGAAAATATTGAAATTTGCGGTGAATACCTAAAGCGCATGTCTAAAATGGACATGACGTTGGAAATTGAATTAGGTGTTACCGGCGGCGAAGAAGATGGCGTAGACAACAGTGGTTTAGATCATTCTTTGTTGTATACTCAGCCTGAAGATGTCGCTTATGCGTATGAAGAATTAAGTAAAATCAGCCCACGTTTTACTATTGCAGCTTCTTTCGGTAATGTTCATGGTGTGTATAAACCGGGCAACGTTAAATTGACACCGACTATTTTGGCTAACTCACAAGCCTATGTCTCTGAAAAATACGGCGTACCTACCAATACCTTGAATTTCGTTTTCCACGGTGGTTCTGGTTCTTCTGCGGAAGAAATCAGTGAATCCATCAGCTATGGCGTTATCAAAATGAACATCGATACCGACACCCAATGGGCAACTTGGGCAGGCATCATGGAGTTCTATAAAAAGAATGAAGGTTATTTACAAGGTCAAATCGGTAACCCGGATGGCGACGATAAACCTAACAAGAAATACTACGATCCACGCGTGTGGCAACGTGCTGGTGAAGTTGGCATGATAGTCCGTTTAGAACAAGCTTTTGCCGATTTAAACGTAAATATTCGCACCATCCCTAGATAAAATTAGCGATATAACTGTCTAAGCGACATCAA
>NZ_FUKJ01000141.1 GCF_900163745.1 Crenothrix polyspora | reverse complement strand
CAGGAAAAGAAAACCGTCATCCTGATTACCAACGATGTCGATGAAGCCATTTACATGGCCGACCGCGTTATTCCGCTCAACCCAGGGCCAAATGCAACCTTTGGCCCTGAATTTACCATCACTATCGAGCGGCCACGCAACAGAACGGCATTAAACCATAATGAAACCTTCAAAAAGTGCCGTGCTGAAATTACCCAGTATTTAATGGCGGTCGGTATGGCCAAAACTCAGGATGACCAGCAAAAATATGTGTTTTTACCCAGTGTTAAACCCAATACCAGAAATAATTGGGAAGTGACAAAATCGCCAGTACATTCAAAAACCGATGTGGCATACCCACGTTATCTTGAGTTTTCCAAGCTATCCAAAATTTACCCGACACCTGATGGCAACAGCAGCGTCAAAGTGGTAGACGGCTTTGACCTGAAAATGAAAAAAGGCGAATTTATTTCCATAATTGGTCACTCAGGTTGCGGCAAATCAACGGTATTATCGATGACGGCTGGCTTAAATAGCATCTCTGAAGGCGTTATTATTCTGGATAATAAAGAAGTCACCACCGCAGGGCCTGATCGCGGCGTGGTGTTTCAAGCACCCAGTTTATTTCCGTGGCTCACGGCTTTTGATAACGTCATGCTCGGTGTCGATAAAGTTTATCCCCATGCCACTTCGGGTGAGCGCCATAAAATTGTTGAATACTATTTGAACCGTGTTGGCCTGGGCGATTCCTTACACAAAAAAGCCGCTGATTTATCCAATGGCATGAAACAACGAGTAGGTATTGCCCGTGCTTTTGCGCTGTCTCCCAAATTGCTGTTGCTGGATGAACCGTTTGGTATGTTAGACTCGCTAACGCGCTGGGAATTGCAGGAAGTGCTGATGGAAGTCTGGGAACGTACCCACGTTACCGCCATTGTGGTTACCCATGATGTTGACGAGGCTATTTTACTGGCCGACCGCGTAGTGATGATGACCAACGGCCCGCACGCTAAAATCGGTAAAATACAAGAGATCGATTTACCCAGACCCCGCTCACGCAAGGATCTGCTGACCCACCCCGATTATTACAAATACAGGGAAAGTATACTAAGCTTTCTAACCGAATGTGATCATACCCACTAAGCCCATAAGGAAATCGCCATGTCTAAATTATTATTGAAACTGCCGCTCTCGATAACCGTTTTATCGCTGTTAGTTGTCAGCAACCTGGTGCAAGCAAAAAGCGCCACGCAGGAAGTAGAAGATGCCCTCAATTTTTACCATTATGGTAAAAACGGGGCAGTAAAATTTGATTTGAATACCCGTTGGGAAAATGTCAATCAAGGAGCAGGACCCAGAAATCCAATAACCGGCTTGCCCGTTAACACGGCAAATGCGTTTACCAGCCGTTTGCGGGCGGGACTTTTATCACCAACAGTGTATGGTTTCCAAGGCTTTGCTGAATTTGAAGGCAATCTGGCCATGGTAGAAGATTACAACAGTACCCGTAATAATAACGGCAGTTACTCAACCATTGCCGATCCCGACAAAACTGAACTTAACCAATTATGGATCAGCTATAACGGCATCCCCGATACCATCATCAAAGGCGGTAGACAACGCATAAAACTGGATGATGACCGCTTTATTGGTAACGTCGGCTGGCGGCAAATGGAAACGACTTTTGACTCGGTATTATTGACTCACAATAATCAGCAATTGTTTGGGCTGGTAGTCAATGCCGGTTATATCGGTAATGTGCAAACCTTTACCGCCACTACAGAAAATATCGAAGCGCCATTTTTGAACCTAAATTACAAAATGGGCGACTACGGCAATGTCATTGGTTATGGCTACTGGCTAGATTATACCGAAACCGAAAATTATGAAAAATCCAGCCAGACTTACGGTTTGCGAGCCACTTGTTGCGTTAAACCGCTAGATTCCATCAAAATCAGTGAAAACTTCGGGCTGGCTTATACCGCAGAATGGGGTTACCAAAGTGATTATGGACACGGCCCAACGCCTTATGAAGCGCACCGCTACAATTTTATGGGGGGCATTAGTGCTTATAATGTGATGTTCCAAGGCGCTGTGGAACAATTGAATGGCTCTGGTGCAAACCGGCATTTTGATACCCCGCTGGGCACTAACCACGCTTTCCAGGGCTGGGCGGATTTATTTTTGGTTACGCCTAACAACGGTATTCGTGATGTATTTGGTACGATTATGGTACCTTTCCTACGCGGCGATTTGGTGGCAACGGCTACTTATCACAGTTTCTCTGATGATACCGGACAGCTGGATTACGGCGACGAATGGAATTTTCAGCTGGCACAGAAATTCGGCAAGCATTACTCGTTGCTGGCTAAATACGCTTATTATAGTGCCGGAAATAATGCTGCTTATACAAAAGCGGGGGCGCTTCCGAATACTACCGTAGATGCACCCAGTGCCGATACCCAGAAAATTTGGCTGTCGGCGAATGTTAGCTTTTAAATCGGTATTATTGGCTTGATATAAAAACAGTAGGCTGGATTAATGCAATAACACAAATTCAGCCTACTTAAAAGATAACTACAACTTTAAGGCTTTTTTTACCGCTGATTTAACACGAAGATATGCTTGAGTCAGCGCGTTGCCATCTAATTTATAGTGTTTATGCAGTGGCTGTTTGACTTCCCAACTGCATGTCATGCCCGCAGGAAAAGTGACTAAATCACCTTTGCCAAAGCTTACCGGTGTGCCACCTGTTGGTGTGATAACACATTCGCCGGCTAAAATATAAGCAATTTCCTGTTCTGGAAATTCCCACGGAAATACAGACACTTCTTTTTCCCATGTTTCCCATTTAGTGACACCCAATGTATCTAAACGAGTTTGGGCTGGATTTTTTTCAACGATAATTTGGTTCATGCACGTTTCTTATAAAAAATAATGAATCGCTATTTTAGCGCATGGCGATTGGATTGATATATAAAGTTTGTAACGCGCATGAAGCAGCGAAATGAAAGAGAGCACACAACACAATTCCCAGCATTCCGTTGCACTACTCTATCAAGTCAACTATTCAACACCAAAAACAATATCAACATTCACCGAAACCTCTTGTTCACCCACTTGCACAGGAGTCGATGGCGCACTGCTTTTCATCATCATGAAAGCACCATCAGCATAAGGTACAGGTGCTGGCGACACACCAGAACCTTCATTAATGTGCATCGCACGCCCCAAGGTTACACCGGCCAATTTGGCGTACTGCTCAGCTTTGCTATGTGCATCTTGGTAGGCTTTTGCACGCGCCTGTATCAACGCCTCTGTCGAATTATCAACGGCAAAACTCATGCCTTGCACACGCGTTGCATTACCACCTGCCTGTACAGCGGCATCAATAACCGTACCGGCTTTATCAACATCACGCACACACACCATCAGCTGATTACTTAACTGATAGCCGACAATCTTATTGCCTTCTGCATACTCCGGCGACAACGACACATAACTGGTCTGAATGTCTTTTTCAGCCACGCCCAAACCCTTGACAGCATCAATAACCACCGACATTGCTTTTGCCGCTTGCTCACGCGCCGCTTTCGCGGTTTTGGTATGCACTTCGACAGCCAAATTCAAATCGGCCTTATCGGGGCGCACCGAAACCCGTCCCAGACCACTGACATGAATAGAATTCGGTCGGTGATGTTTAACACCTTCGGCATGTGCAGCAGACATAACGCTAACTCCTATAAGTACAGCAGTAAAAAAACGCAAGCATTGATAATTCATCATACAGTTTGACCTTTTAGCCGTTTAAAAAATATCTAGCGGCCATCATAAATGATGTTTTCTGAATGTACGCTTAATTGAGGTAACAAACCAAAAAGCCGTTTTATCAGTGTCTTAAATTTGCACCAAAATCGCACATAACTTTAACTTATTGATCGAACGGTAATTTTAAAAAATCAACAAAAATACTACATATTGTGTAAGATAAGTAATTAAAATACTATATGTTGACAAAAAAACCATGAGCACCTAGACTTGCATCATCACCCTATTCGTTGTTTTTTCCATTTCATACCCTCTCGCCTGGAAGATTATTCATGACCGCAAAACTCCACGTCATCGCTACCCCCAACACCGAAATCGCCTTCCAAGAGGCTTCTATGGATATTTGGGACACCAAATACCGCTTAAAGTCCAAAGATGGCGAGGCACTGGATGCTAATATTGATGAAACCTACCAACGGGTTGCCAAAGCCTTGTCTGACGTTGAAAAAGGTAAAGCCAACCAGGAAAAATACTACAAAGAATTTCTCTGGGCGTTGCGCCAAGGTGTTATTCCTGCCGGTCGTATTATTTCCAATGCGGGCGCACTGGCGCACAAGCCATCTACATCCACCATCAATTGTACCGTGTCTGGCATTATTGCCGATTCTATGGACGATATTCTCGCTAAGGTGCATGAGGCGGGGCTTACGTTAAAAGCGGGATGTGGAATCGGTTATGAATTTTCCACCCTCAGACCCAAAGATGCCTATGTTTCTGGTGCCGGTGCGTATACTTCCGGGCCGCTGTCATTCATGGATATTTACGACAAGATGTGCTTTACCGTATCCTCTGCCGGTGGTAGACGCGGCGCACAAATGGCCACCTTTGATGTCGGCCATCCTGATGTGGTGGAATTTATCCGCGCCAAACGTGAGAATGGCCGGTTGCGCCAGTTCAACCTGTCCTTACTGATTACCACCGAATTTGTCGAAGCGGTTAAAAATGACTTGCCCTGGCCGCTATCGTTTCCGGTCAATGAAAGGGAAGTACAGCAAGATAGTCTGGATTTAAACGACACCACAAAAATCATCTGGCGCGATCTGGCCAATAAAGAAGGTTATGTCGTTAATACGGCTGGACTGGTGGCTTGTCGCATCAGCAAGACCATTCCGGCACGTCGCCTGTGGGACATCATCATGAGTTCGACTTACGATTATGCCGAGCCTGGATTTATCCTGATCGACAAAGTTAACGAAATGAATAACAACTGGTATTGCGAAAATATTCGTGCGACTAATCCTTGTGTTACTGCTGATACCCGTTTACATACGCAATTCGGCATGGTAAAAATTGGCGATCTTTACGCCAGTAATGCTCCATTAGACGTGACCGTCGATCATCGAGCATTGGGATTGAAAGATAAAGGTATAGCCGTTCGACCTGCTAAACCGGCTTTTATGACCGCCGAATCGGCAGACATTTATCGGGTAACTACACGCGATGGTTATGAAATTAAAGCCACCGCTTGGCATGATTTTTATACCAATCGCGGCAAGATCAAATTAAAAGATTTGAAAATAGGTGACAAATTATTGATTCAATCTGGTAAGGGACAATTTGGCCAGCAAGGTGATAAAAATTTCGGCACTTTGTTGGGATTGATTACCGGTGATGGTCATTTCACTAATCGTGGCAAACAGCAACAAGCCGCTGTTATTAACTTGTGGAATGACGATCGTGGTTTTGCGCCAAAATTAGTGGCGTATATCAATCAATTAATAGCCTCAACGACTTTGCAACACAACACAACTAGAAGCTATAAGGTTTCAGCGGTTGCTATTCCCGATCGTAATATGATTATGATTCGTTCGGTTCTATTGGCACGAGTATTAGAATTTTACGGCTTTAACAAAGACAGCAAGCTCCGTGTTCCAGAAGTGATATGGCAAGGCAATGAAGATTGTGTAAAAAGCTATTTAAGCGCTTTGTTTCAAGCTGATGGTACTGTTCAACGTGATGACAAAAATCATTATTGTACGATTCGATTAGCATCAAGCCATCCTGATCTGCTTAGAGATGTACAAAAGTTATTAAGCAATTTTGGTATTTTTTGTCGAATCCTCAAGCGCCGAAAAGCGGGTTCCAGAATCTTACCTGATGGTAAAGGTGGCCAAAAAGCTTACGACTGTAAAGCAGATTATGAGTTGATTATCGGCTCAGAATCGCGTGATGTTTTTATGGATGAAATTGGATTTTTAGGATCAGAAAAAAACGAAAAGTATTCTGAATGGGCAAAAGATCGCACTTGGGCTAAACAAAATGACTTCACCAGTTCGATTACCGATATTGTATATACTGGAAAAGAATCCGTCTTTGATACAACTCAAGACGACAATAATACAATAATATTTAACGGTATTGTAACAGGAAATTGTGGTGAACAGCCGTTGCCGCCTTACGGCAGCTGTCTGCTAGGCTCTATCAACCTCACCCGTTTTGTTAAAAAACCCTTCACCCAAGAAGCCACTTTTGATTGGGATAATTACCGCAAAGCCGTGACTATTTTCACCCGCATGTTGGATAACGTGGTTGAAATTAACGGCCTGCCGTTAGCCAAACAGCGTGAGGAAATCACCAGCAAACGTCGTCACGGCATGGGTTATCTCGGTTTGGGTTCTACCGTTACCATGCTGGGCATGAAATACGGTGATGACAAATCGCTGCAATTTACCGAAGAAGTCACCAAAGTGCTGGCTGTAGAAGGCTGGAAAGCCGCCTTAACTTTAGCTAAAGAAAAAGGCCCTGCGCCGATTATGGAGCAAGTCTTTACCGTAAGCGGTGAAATGCTGCATAAACGCCCAGAAATGGTAACTGATGGTTATAAAATCGGCGATTCCATCACCGGCAAGGTATTACTTGCCAAATACAGCCGCTACATGCAGCAATTGGCCAAAGAAGAGCCTGAACTGGTCGCTGAACTGATCGAAACCGGCGCACGCTTTACGCATCACAGTTCGATTGCACCTACCGGTACTATTTCGCTGTCGTTGGCCAATAATGCCAGTAACGGTATTGAACCAAGTTTTGCGCACCATTATTCACGTAATGTTATCCGTTCCGGTAAAAAATCCAAGGAAAAGATCGATGTTTATTCGTTTGAACTTTTGGCTTACCGCACGCTGATCAACGCCAACGCCATGCCGTATAGCGAAGAGGCTGGCCAAAAATTGCCGGATTATTTCATTGCCGCTGATGATGTTACCCCTAAACAACATGTCGATATTCAGGCCGCTGCGCAAAAGTGGATTGATTCGTCGATCTCCAAAACTGCCAATGTACCAACCGATTACCCTTATGAAGATTTCAAGAATATCTATCAATACGCTTACGAAAAAGGCTTAAAGGGTTGTACTACGTTCCGTTTTAATCCTGAAGTATTCCAGGGTGTGTTAGTAAAAGAATCGGATTTGGAAAATACCATTTATCAATTTACCTTGGCAGATGGTTCGGTGGTTGAGTTTAAAGGCAATGATGATGTTGAGTATGACGGTGAAATTCACAGTGCCGCGAATTTGTTTGATGCGTTGAAGGAAGGCTATTACGGGAAGTTTTGATGTGTACTACGGATCATATTGCACCCAAACACCTTGTAAAAGATAGCGATCTATATCATAATTGACAGCGTAAAGACTCGACAATGTACACGAAAAACTACAAGCAACCATTTGCTCGATTTTTAAAAAAACAAACAAAGCCATTTCAGGCCGCAATTGAAGATGAAGTTTTATCTATCTGTCGTACGCCTGAAATTGGAGAATTGAAGCAAAGTGATTTAATAGGTGTTCGTGTACACAAATTTAAGTTTAATCGCCAGGAGTATTTAATTGCATACAGTTACTCACCCGATAATGATGATGCAATACAAATATTCCTGATTGATTTTTACCAAATTGGAACACACGAGAACTTTTATTCTGACCTAAAACAATATTTAAAATCTGGATAGAGAGTAAAAAAATGAATACCTTAAGCGCAGAACAACTTTTTTCTAATTTACAGAAGTTACCCACGCCTGAGCGACAACATTTCTTTGTTTTACTGTCTCAGTCTTTCGACGAGAAAGAAAATTTCACCCATCAAGAATTATTTGGCCATTTGGATAATGCAATGTTTACCGCATCGGAAGCTGCTGAGTATTTGGAAGTTTCAATGGCTACTTTTCGGCGGTATCTAAAAGCTAACAAAATAACTGCCATTACGGAAGTTGGTTCAGTGCATTTGTATTCATTAGATGCTTTGAGAGAGTTTAAAAAAGCACTGCAAATGACCAAGCAAAAATCATAGCTTATAGTTCCCACGTTAGAGCGTGGCAACAATGCAATTCCAGTGTGGAAATAATTAACTTAGCAGGAAAATAATGGGAATAATCGACCTTTTTTCAAAACGTCATCGTCGTCTTAGAGGTGAAGTTCCTGATGTTTATCAATATGACGATATTCCTCAATCCTTGAGGGTGCAGATAGTTCAAATTATTGATGAAACAATAAAGACTGTTGGCACACGAGGAGGAATAACTGCTGTTTTTGATGATTTCAATATTCCTGAAGATGCTTATAAATACATCCATAGAATTCTGTGTAAAGAATATGGACAGTTTAAGCTTACGGAAGATAAAAATGAAGGCCTAGCAGTTTTAAATTTCTTGCTTAAAGAAAAGTCTATAGGAAGAACATTAGATGTTATTGAACTATGTTTTCAGGTCATAGATGTTGGCATAAGAAATAATATGGTTTGTCGCTATCGTGATGATTTACAACCTAAATTTGATGATGCAATTTCAGAATTAAACGCCAGATTCAAAGAACACGGCGTTGGTTTTCAATTTGAATCCTCGAAGATAATTCGTGTCGATTCAGAATTTCTACACACCGAAGCAGTAAAACCTACGCTATCACTGCTTAGAGGAAGTGATTACAAAAGAGCTAATGAAGAGTTTTTAAGCGCACATGAACATTACCGTCATGGACGATATAAAGAATGTCTGGTTGAATTACTCAAGGCACTTGAAAGCACCATGAAAACAATTTGCCAAAAGCGTGGCTGGGTAACCACACCAAAAGATAACGCAAGTAAATTAATTAAA
>NZ_FUKJ01000102.1 GCF_900163745.1 Crenothrix polyspora | reverse complement strand
AAAGTCAGGGATCAGTCTTTAGTAGACCGTAAACACTGGATCGACAAAGAAAACTCTTTGGCAAGCTTTGCAAGCTTCAAAAGCACAACAAGCAAGTCAAAGCAAAGATAACCCAAAGAAGACTAAAAAATGAGTGACTATGAAACCCAATCGCTTCAAATTGCAACTGACACTTTGCATGTTTATTTTTGGGGTGATGTTATCACTGCGTGTGCGCTGTTAGCTGCTATTTGCGGTGGCTTTGTTGCATTTTTTACACTACGCAAAATTGCACAACAACTTGAAAGTGCAAAATGGAATGCTTTGCTTTCGTTTGAGCAGGATATGAATGCCCGCCGCAACCGTTTTAGCGATATCGCACTAAAAGTCACTTCTGAATCAGCGCAGCATGGAGCAAGTTATGAAGAAGCAAAAGAAAGCTACCTTAATGCGGTGGAGCGTTTAGCTTCTGCTATTTTAAATGGTCAATTCCCTGAAGATGAAATGAAAACAAGCTATCGGGAACATATAACCAACACCATTAGGGAATATCAGGATAAATTTAGAGTAGGGACTCATTATCCGCGAATTGTTAAATTGCATGAAAAATGGCGAGATTAAATAATCTGAATAACACTGCCTACGGATTACGCATTACCGTGTGTTATTAACGATACAAGGAAACAGAATGAAATTTGAGGCTGGAGACGATATAGACTCTAATCATTGCATCGTATTAGTTCATGAGTTTTTCCGATGCGAGGAATCGTTCAAAGAGTTCGCCTTGCTTGGGGAAACAATGATCACACAGGGTCGCAACAGAGAACTATCCTGTAAAACATATAACGCATACGCTAGATTTATTCATCATTTATATGAATTTATGCTGGGGTGTATTGCTAGAGAAGTTAAAAACACAGACGTAAATGGCTTTATGAAAGATTGCATTAGGGAGGCGAAAAAAGTTAAAGACGTTAAAATTGATCATACAAAACTTCTTGATAACTATGTGCATAGTCATACGCAGAGAATACTAAATAAGCGGCGTGCTAGCATAATAGAAGGAACAGCTCCATGTTGGGAAAATCATATTAGTTACTATCCAGAGAGCGTGCCGCATGATTTCGCACCAGAGTTTAGAAAATACAGAAATAAAATTATCGGTCACGTAGCCTATGAACGTTCATCTAAACTAAGTCTGACTGAGTTTTATAACAAATATCACAAGTACCTAGGCCTTATTTACCATGAAGGAAAATATTGGCGTATAAGAGGATCTGAATTTCCAGATTTAAATGAAATCACGGAGTTTAGCTTGATGATCCAGTCTGAGGGAACGGAATACGACCGTACAACAGATAAATTGTAGGGATGATTCGCGTTAGTGACTGTGAAAGTATTATTTTTTGGTAGCTAAAAATTCCACCAAGCAAGTAACAAGTAGCCAGTATGGAGCTTGCGTAATACGGGATTTCGTGGCTTCGATGCCCGTATTCCATTTATTTAATGCTTTGTTGGATTGTTGAATGCGACGCAACCCACCATTGATATTGCGAAAATGTACGGCTTATTTTCATTGCTATGGGTGAAAAAGAGGGGGCTAAGTAGATGCTGAAAAATATGTGCAAGAAATTACCCCGTGTTTTTACCAGCCACCTGCGCTTCTTCAAATGTAGCCATGTCATTTAAAAATGCGACAGCAGATTGCAATAACGGGTAGGCCAGCGCAATTCCTGAGCCTTCACCCAACCGTAAATCCAGATTGAGCAAGGCTTTACCATTAAGATAGCCTAACAGGGCTTGATGACCTTGCTCATTGGAAACATGGCTGAACACGCAGTGGTCGATAACATGCGGATACAGCTTACTGGCGACCAACAGCGCAGCACTGGCAATAAAGCCATCGACCATGCACAGCATGTTTAATTCCGCCGCTTTCAGATAAGCCCCTACCATCATCGCTATTTCAAAACCGCCAAAGGTACTGAGTACCGCTAATGGTTCGGTGATAGTACCATACGGCTCTAACGCTTGTTCCAGCACTGCTAACTTATGCTGCAACTGAACATCATCCAAACCCGTGCCACGTCCTACGCACTGCGACAAAGCGATGTTCGTTAAACAGTGCATCAGCATTGCAGCGGAAGATGTATTGCCTATGCCCATTTCGCCAAAACCAATGCAGTTGCAACCGGCGTTATAACGCTGTAAAACCAAATCCGCACCAAAGTTTATGGCGCTAAGACATTGCGCCATTGTCATGGCTGGCTGGCCTAAAAAGTTTTGCGTACCTTTGGCTATTTTGGCTGAAATCAGCTGCTCATGAGGGGCGAGATCGGCATTAACCCCCGCATCGATTATCCATAAATCCAAACCATGTTGCTTGGCAAATACATTGATGGCCGCCCCCCCCGCCAAAAAATTCCCCACCATTTGCGCAGTAACCACTTGCGGATAGGCGCTGACACCGGATTCAACAATCCCATGATCGCCTGCAAAAACTAGAATACAAGGCTTGTGTAAGTGCGGGGTCAATGTGTTGTGGCAACGGCCAATCTGTAATGCCAGTGCTTCCAGTTGTCCTAACGCGCCCAGGGGTTTGGTTTTTTGATCAATTTTGGCTTGTAAGGCCAGGCTAAGTGCCGTGGACAGCGGTGGGATAGTAAACGTTACGGGCATGGGGTATTCCAGCTGTTTTCAAAGAGCAGGTCGTTAAGGTTTTTACGTTCCGCCCAGCCTTGTTGCTCTAGCAAGGGCTTGTCATAAAAGCTGTCAACATGGCCGAGGCATAATATGGCAATGGGATGACTGCCTTCGGGCATGGCTAAGGCTGTTTTTAATGCCGCCGGTTCAAACAGCGATACCCAACCCATACCGATGCCTTCTGCCCGTGCTGCCAGCCATATATTTTGTATGGCACAAGACAGAGAAGCCAGGTCCATTTCCGGCAAGGTGCGTCTCCCGAAGATATGCTGTTCACGCGCCTCGCACAAAGCAGCAATCCAGACTTCCGCGCAGTCTAATATGCCTTCTACTTTTAACTTCATGAATTCATCTTCGTGCTCGTTCAAGGCTTTGGCGGTACAGATGCGTTCTTGTTCGACTAGGGCATGGATATGTTTTCGTAGCTCAAAATTGCTGATACGTATAAACCGCCACGGTTGCATAAAACCTACACTGGGCGCTGCATGTGCGGCATTTAGCAAACGTTGCAAAATCGCCGGAGCAATGGGATCTGGTCGAAAATGGCGCATATCGCGGCGTTCGTAAATGGCACGATACACGGCGTTGCGTTCGGCATCGGTGTATGGGTTGATGGGCATGATATTTTCTAGGTTGGGTTAACAGCCTTATCGTTAACTTAACGGCTTGGCGAGGAATCGTGGGATTGCAAAGTAAGGAGCGACCCTCTACAAGGCACGCCATTCGTCCTGCTTGGTTTGGTTTACGGCTTTACAATACAAGCAGTTTCTCGGCACAATCGGTATGTACCACTTCGCCGCTACGTTGCAATACAAAAAAACCACGTTCTAAGGCTTCTTTTTTGGCAACTTCATTCACATGGAAAGCCGCCAACGCCCCGTAAATTTTGTAATCTTTAAACCAGGGGAACAACACTTTAAAATTTCGCATTTTGCGTTCCAATTTCTTCAGGTCATTTTCATGGGTTTTGTATTTCACTTCAATAATGCCAACGCTATCACCATTGGTCATGACCAAATCATATTCTTCCTGAATCTGGCCACGATGCTTCTTCATATTCATGGTGATTTCATCGTGGTAAATTGCTAAGCCAGTTTTACGCGCTATTTTTGTTGTAAAACACGATTAAAAGGCCTATCGTCAAAGCGTTTGAATCAGGTTTAAATAACAGCTGGGCCTGTTCAAACCATTGTCCATTTTCCTAACAAGCCGTGGAGAAACACCATGAATACACGTCATTTTATGCTCAGTAGCGCCCTGGCGGCAGTAATGTTCGCCCCCCCAGTTTTCGCTGACCGCGCACAGCCGGTTCGCGCTGTGGTTAGCAAGCTGCATTTAGTTGGTAGCCCTTCGATTTCAAAGCCAGCTACTTGGCAGGATGGATGTAGGGGCTATGTCTGGTCGGCTTCCCAGCCCTTACAGGCAAGGGCTATATAGCGCGGAATAGGGCGCTTCCCTGATCCATATGCGCTCATAGTGCGTTTTGTCATGCCTAATGCCAATGCCGCATCTGTCAAAGAAAGTCCATGTCTGGCTCGCCATTGTGCAAAAATGCGGGTGTTTTCATCCGGTGCATTTTGCGCTTGTGCGTCTAGCCATAAGGTATCAGCACCGATTTGTATATCCAGCTCAGGCCATTCGACCGTCCATCCTTCGCCGGTAATGACGGTGGCCTTGGCAAACTCATTGGCATCTTTAAGCGGATATAGCCCTTGGCATCGATCAAGGTCGCTAGCCAGTGATACTGTAAATACTGAGCCATCGATAAAGTTCAGTCGCAACCTATAGTTCGGTAAAGCGTCTACTGCCAGTAATCTTGGTCTTTTCATCGTTGCCATTTTTTCCACTCCTCAATCAATTCGGCTTTGTTTTCAAAAAGCCAAGGCATTACTTCTTTTTTTAAAGATGCCGGAATTATCCCCGCTATAACCTGTAACGTTTCCAAATCTATTTTGGCATTGACGTTGCCACCAACGAGATGAATGTGCATGGGTTCGTGGTCTTTTTCACGTAATTGCAGGCGGTATTTATTACGGAAGCGTTGTTTTGTAGTCATCTGCTGAGTATATAGAAAATATTTCTATACTCAAGCAATTTGCCTAATAAGCAAGGTCGGCAGGTTTTTTGCCTTTATACCCTTGGGGACACCGTTTGCATCACCGAACGTTTCATGTTTGAAGAAAAAGCAGCGGGTGTTATTTATAATCATTTTCTCGTTGATGACGTATGGCGAGTATGACAACGGTATCAATATCTTGGTCAAAATCATACAGCGCAAAATATCCACTTCTCCCAAAATCAATGGCCAATTCCCTGAGGCTCTCTTCTACAACTCGTCCAATCATTGGCAAGTGGGTCAGCGGGATAAATGCGGCTTCAATGGTATCTATCGCCTTGATGGCAACACGTTCATCCTTTTCCGCAAGGAAAGTGTAAAGCCGGATAAGGTCAGTCCTGGCTCGTGGCGATATTTTTACTTGTGGCATAGGGGCATAGGTGCGTTAGGGTCTGTCTTTGCCTCTTTTACCCATGCACTAAACTCGCCCAGCGTTATGTGTTCACCGTTTTTTTTGTATTCCGCCAGTGATGCTTTAGCGGCAGTAATAAACCGTTGCTCCGCCTCTTCTTGCTCCAAATAATTTTGAATCGCTTCCCTCATAATATAGTGAGGGGTGCGTTTTTTAGCTGCCGCAAGGGACTTAATACGTTCACGCTCTGAATCTTCGAGTTTCACGGTGACGTTTGCAGTACGCGGCTTTTCAGGCATCTCTGTTTTCATGGGAATTACCTTTTAATGATAGGTATTACCATTCTATTCAACATTTTAACAAAGTCAAAATTTTGTAGGGTTACCCAACAGCAGGCAACCCAACCAACATTATTCAGATTCCAATCCATCCACCCGCTGAAAACCACGCGGTAACGGCATACCGCGCTTGGCGCGTCCACTGGTGTAATGCAGTATGTCCATATGTTTCAATGACAGATGTCGTTTGCCGGCCAGGACTTTTAATGACCCATCTGGCGGCATGGCCACGGCGGCAAGCACATAGTCTTTTTTGCCATCCAAATCCGCTGGCGGAATTTGAATCAGCTTATTGCCTTTGCCTTTAGCCAATGCTGGTAATTCTGCACTGGGGAAAATCAACAATCGACCTTGTAAAGTCACCACGGCCAGTAGATCATCGGTGTCGCTTTGCAGCGACACAGGTTTGATGACACTCGCGCCATTCGGCAGAGAAATCATTAGTTTACCGGCTTTGTTTTTGCTCAGTAATTCTTTTAACTGCACCCTAAAGCCATAACCAAAACTGCTGGCCAGGACGTACCAGTCATCAGGATTACCCGTCAGCAGATGGGTAAAAAAAGCACCGTCTGGGGGATTGAGTCGTCCGGTTAATGGTTCCCCCTGTGTTCTGGCCGAGGGCAGGTTATGCGCGGGTGTGCTGTAGGCGCGTCCGGTAGAATCCAGGATATAAACCGGTTGTGTAGAGCGGCATTTCACGACATCTAAAAGACTGTCACCGGAACGGTAGCCTAAGCTTTCAACATCAAAGTCATGGCCTTTGGCGGCGCGTATCCAGCCTTTTTGCGATAACACCACGGTGAGTGGCTCATTGGCTATCAGCGCAACGGTTTCCAAAGGCTGCGACGCTTCCCTGGCTACAATCGGTGACTGGCGATCATCACCGTATTTGTCGGCATCTTGCTTCAATTCTTTACGGATAAGTTGACTTAATAAACGCGGCGAGGCCAAGGTTTTTTCCAGGGCGGCGCGTTCTTTGTTCAGTTCGTTTTGCTCGCCGCGTATCTGCATTTCTTCCAGCTTGGCCAGATTACGCAGTTTCAGATCCAGCACTGATTCGGCCTGAATATCGGTGAGTCCAAAGCGTGTCATCAATACCGGTTTGGGTTTGTCTTCGTTGCGAATAATGGCGATGACTTCATCGATATTCAGATAAGCAATTAGCAAGCCGTCCAAAATATGCAGTCGTGCGATAACTTTGTCCAGCCGGTGTTGCAAACGCTTGCGGACGGTTTCGGTACGAAAGCTCAGCCACTCGACCAGAATGTTGCGCAGGTTTTTAACTTTGGGGCGACCATCCAGACCGATCATGTTCATATTGACGCGATAGCTTTTTTCCAGGTCGGTGGTGGCAAATAAATGCGACATCACCGCCTCGACATCAATGCGCTTGGATTTGGGGATAATCAGCAAACGGGTCGGGTTTTCATGGTCAGATTCGTCACGTAAATCTTCGATCATCGGCAGTTTTTTAGCCAACATTTGCGCGGCGATTTGTTCCATCAACTTCGCGCCGGACACTTGATGGGGCAGGGCAGTGATGACGATTACGCCGTCTTCCTGCTCATACAGTGCACGCATTTTTATTGAACCACCCCCGCTCAGATACATTTTCTGGATGTCATCGTTAGAGCTGATTATTTCGGCTTTAGTAGGGTAATCTGGGCCTTTGACGAGGCTAAACAACATTTCATCTGTGGTGTTAGCATCGTCCAGCAATTGCAAGCAGGCAGCGGCGACTTCACGTAGATTATGCGGTGGTATGTCGGTCGCCATGCCGACGGCGATACCCATCGTGCCATTGAGCAATATATTGGGTAATCGGGCGGGCAATAGCTCCGGCTCTTTTAACGAGCCGTCAAAGTTGTCTTCCCAGTTGACTGTGCCTTGTCCCAACTCACTCAATAAAGTGTTGGCATAGCCGGTAAGCCGTGATTCGGTATAACGCATGGCGGCAAAGGATTTAGGATCGTCCGGCGAGCCCCAGTTACCCTGACCATCAATCAGCGGATAACGGTAGGAAAAGCTTTGCGCCATCAATACCATCGCTTCGTAACAGGCGGAATCACCGTGCGGATGGTATTTACCCAGCACGTCACCGACGGTTCTGGCGGACTTTTTAAACTTGGCCAGCGAGCTTAAACCCAGCTCGGACATGGCGTAGACGATACGCCGTTGCACGGGTTTCAGGCCATCGGCAATATGCGGCAGTGCCCTGTCCAAAATGACATACATGGAGTAATTCAGATAGGCTTTTTCGGCGAAATCTTTTAACGGTTGTTGTTCGTAATTTTCCTGCAAACCCACTTAAAACTCCTCTTCAGGTAAATCAATGTGTAGGGTACGTTCTTTTTCCAGGCTTTCCTGACGCAGTTGCTTGCGTAGTGCAGCGGCGGCAAACTGTCTTTTGTCAGCTTCGGTAGTCAGTTCCAGCCGTGGGACTTCTATGGAGCAACCGTTGTCATCCAGGGCGACCATCGTAAAGTAACACGAAGTGGTGGGGCGCTTTTGGTGGGTACGTAAGTTTTCAGCCACTACGTTGACACCAATTTCCATCGACGAGCGTCCGACATAATTGACGTTGGCATGGAAGGTCACCAGCTCGCCAACATTGACTTGCTGCCGGAAAAAAACTTGATCCAGTGATGCGGTAACGACATAGTTTTTGCAAAACTTGGCGGCACAGGCGTAGGCTACCTGATCGAGCAGTTTTAATAACGAACCGCCGTGGACGTGTCCGGAAAAATTGGCCATATCGGGGGTCATCAATACCGTCATGGTCAGGGATTTTTCTTGTTTCATTAGTTTGTTGCCTTATTGGATTTTTTTATTGTCCACGAAAGTCACGAAAAGCACGAAAAAAAGCTTCCAGGTAGCGTTTGTTCGACTTTTTTTTCGAAGTTGAACAGAGAACTCATGCTTCGTTGGGAGATCATCAGAAGAAAGAGTAGTGGTTTTTTTTCGTGTCTTTCGTGTTTTTCGTGGACAAATTTTCTTACTGATTCAATATAACATCATTAATTTGAGCCAAGACCTTTTCAACCAAAGCGTCTTGCCCTGTTTCAAAATGGTACGCATCGGTTTCTTTTCGTAACCAGGTAAATTGCCGTTTGGCCAATTGCCGCGTGGCAATAATACCTTTTTCGACCATTGTCGCATAATCGACTTCACCGTGCAGATAAGACCAGACTTGCCGATAACCTACTGCTCTGATTGCTGGCATTTTTTCGGTTAGATCGCCACGCTGGTACAACGCATCCACTTCACCGATGAGACCTTGTTGCAACATGGCTTTAAAGCGTTTGGCGATAGTTTCATGCAAGCTTGCTCTCTCTTTTGGAGCAATAATCAGTTTTATTTTCTGATACGGAATGTCTTCCTGATGGGCTTTAAAAAATGACGTTAACGGCTCACCGCTGATTTCGTAGACTTCCAGGGCGCGTTGTACACGTTGTGGGTCGTTGGGATGAATTCTTGCCGCAGATTCAGGATCAACTTTGGCTAATCGTTCGTGTAAGGCTTCTTTGCCCAAACGTGCCAGTTCGTCATCCAGTCTGGCACGGATTACCGGATCAGCTTCCGGCAATACATCAAGGCCGTTATTGAGGGCATTGAAATACAGCATGGTGCCACCCACCAAAACAGGTGTTTTACCGCGTTGGCTGATGTCGTCCATTAATGCCAGAGCCTGGCTTTTAAATTGGCCAGTGGAATAGGTTTCAGTTGGATCGAGTACATCGATTAAATGATGGGCAATGCCTTGTCGTTCTGCCAGTGTTGGTTTGGCCGTACCGATGTCCATATCTTTAAACACCAGTGCGGAGTCCACGCTGATAATCTCACCATTAAGATGCTTGGCAAGTTGTACCGAGAGTGCGGTTTTTCCCGAAGCGGTCGGGCCCATGAGGAAAATGGCGGGTGGGTAAGCGGTTTTGGTCATGCCTTTTGTAAGGTAGTGGGGTTATTGTTCTTTGCGTCTTTGAATTTAGCACGAAATGTGCGGAATGTAATGAAATGTTGGATATGGCGACAGTTGGGTCGCGTATGTTTTATAATGGTTTTAGGGTAGTTAATTATTTTTTGTAACTACTCAGGAGATGTTAAAAAGTCCACGGAAAGCACAAAAAACACGGAAAAGTATGGATATTTTGTCGTAAAAAGAATTATTACCGAAAACTTTTTGTGTCTTTTGTGCTTTCCGTGGATAGATAAAAATGCTGTTCCCTATCTTTTGGATAGCTGAGTAGTTACTATTTTTTTTAGTATTGAGTTTTTAAAATGACAGAAATTGACAGAGACGAAGAACGCGAGAACCGTATAGAAATGGAAGTCATCGTAGATGCCTATAACGAAGAAGAACAGGCTATGGGATGGTATTATTATTTGGATGACAATATCACCTTTCCATTTACTGCCCGCTGTGTAAAAGAAAGGCGCATTTCCCCGTTGAAAATGGAAGAGCGAGTTACCGTGATTGAGATGGCATCTGAAAGCGATTGTTTACGCGAGATGTTTGTTCAAATTCAGTGGCAAGACCGTAACTTTGGGATTCCTCTGATGCAACTAGAGCCCATCGGCGTAGATGAGTTGTCCGAACAAGCCATCACCGATTGGCACTATTGGATCAATCGCGGACATCAACTTTTTTAGTTGTTCGTTATTTAACCGGCGCTAGCTCAAATATAATGATTTCAGCTGACCCTGAACCTATATTTTCAATGGTCATTTCTTCGCCGGTTTCCCAAAACACTTGTCCGGTGGTATAAGTTTTTTCGCCACTCTTATCCGCTACTTTCAGCTTACCATTAATAACGTAACGTGGCCCTGAGCCTTCATGAGTGTGTAAAGGCGTTTTAAAAGCCGGTGGAAAGGTAACTCGAATGACTTTGGTATTTACCGAAGTGCTGGGTAACTCCACTGCTTTTTCTAAAAGTGTTGATCGTTGCAAAACAACATTGTCTTCAGCAAAAACGTTTGCTATAGGGATAACCAGCAAGTTTGACAACAGAAGGCTAATGAACGCTGATTTACGGGTAGTTAGTTTGAACATGGCTAGGTCTCACTGTGTTTATTATTTACTCAGGGTGCATTGAATCTGAATGGTTACATAACTGGGTAAGCATTTACTTCGCCCTTTATAAAAAAGGGGAAAACTTTTCCTGAATGGCCGTATAGAACTCTTGATTTTTGCGGTCAAGTCAGCGTAACCTAGGCGTAGCTTTTTTAAAACGGTATAAAGCTATCGTTGCTAAAATATATTGCATTAAAACAATAGTATACATCAATCTGTGGAGTGAATATGAAAAATTACGAATGCTTTTATAGTTTCAGCTTTACATTGTCTTTACATTATGATGATTAGCCATGAAAAATTTAATATTAATAGCATTGTGCATTTACTCAACTTATAGCTACAGCGCTACTCAAGAATATACCCGCTGTATAAAAGAGGGGGTTAAATTTGATTATGCGTGTGCAAAGGTAGAATACGATCATCATAGCAAACGCTTAAAAAATGCATTAGACGCTATGCTCAATCTTAGAAACGTCAACAAAAAGGACTTGTTAAAACAACAGGAAAAGTGGGTTAAATACCGTGATGAAGCGTGTCCTAAAAATATAGGTGTGACGACCACCTATTGGCAAAGCTGTGTTGCCCGATTGACAAAGTCAAGAGCAAATGAAGTGGAAAAAATAATGAAAAAACATTAAGCCTTACTTTAGCCGTTCATGGTTCGACAAGCTCGCCACGAACGGTTTTTTAGCGTCCTTTGCTGCGCTAAACAAACAGCCGATTAAGTCTCAGTCATACAGGTTTTCAAAAAAATTGGCAAATATGCCATGTTGTAATATTTCGTGTTAAAAATGTATTAGACATTTTGTAGTTCATTGCTTACAATTCGTAAGCCTTATCAATATTCTCTTCCCTTACTAAGTACTCTAACGCTTAACAGACCTCCGGCAACGGATTATGAGGGTGTAATTGCAATTCATCCCCCTAAAGTAAATATGTCTTTTATAAGCTGTAGCAATATCTTGACACTGTTACAGACAAATTTTGTATCTCGTTTTTTAAAATCACCGCAACTACGGAAGATTTTTGCATTCTATTTACTCGGCATGATGAGTACACAAGCGGTCTATGCCACGCAGAACCAGGAACAGATCGAAACACTGCCCACACTTACCATTACGGCTGGTGCATCCCCTGAGAATCAAGACCAACACAACACGGCAACGATTACTTCAGTGCCTTACAAAGAACTCATTCAGTCTGGCAAACGCGATATCGCTGGCGTACTGCAAGGTTATACCGGCGTAGCCGCAGGCTCTCTTAGTCGCAGCTATGCCACCAGACTCAGCATCCGTGGCAGCACCGGTACTCTCGGTATGGTGACGGTGGATGACATTCCGTTGCTGGGTATTGCCAATAATTTGATGAATTTGGCTCCGTTCGCGGCAGAATCGCTGGAAAGCATGGACATCGTCCGAGGCTCTGGCGCATATCGCTATGGCAATACTGCGTTAGGCGGTGTCATTCGTTTATCGACCCGCGACAACAAAAAAACCA
>NZ_FUKJ01000142.1 GCF_900163745.1 Crenothrix polyspora | reverse complement strand
CACGATTATGAGTGTCTTGATGGACTCCTCTTAATGTCAAACTTTTGCTGTCTCCCCGGCAGAGCCGGGGGTTTACTCATGATTAATTAATCGCAGTGGCCCTGGCTTACATTTGGATGATTTATCTGGGGGAATATGCCCTGAAAAATGGTTGGCAAAAACTGATCCACCGAAAGACACGATGTGACTTGAGCTTGTTCAAATTAGGACGGCGATTATTAACAAGGTTGCTGTCCAGCGGTTTAGAAATTCCTCCATTTTTCATAGACTTAAGGCTAACAACTTGAAAATTAAATGACTATTTTTGAATGAAAAAAGTGTACGGTAGTGAAAACAAAAACACATCTAGGATTTAATTAAGGTTGCTGCCGATTTGTTTGAGCCATCTTAAATTTATTCAGCACCTGCGTTAGCTTATCCACTTGCTTGAATAATATTCGGCATTGCTTTTCAGCCTCATCCTTTTCGGTTTTTATTTGAGCATATTGCTGCTGTAATTCGGCGTAGGCTTTTGTTAAGCGCTTATTTTCCGATTCCAAAAAAGCTATTCGTGCATCCAGATCGGTATTCGGTAAGGTGAGCCAATCAATTCCGCCATAAACGTTGTCATCTTTCCAATTGCTATCTAGCTGTGACGTTGAAAAATCGCTAACACGGTTGAAAAAAACAGCCTCGTTTTCTGGTGTAACGGTAATGTTGTCGATACCACCCTGTAAAATAAGCGCAGCGTATTTGTACTTGGTTAAAAAAAATGCTGCCGCTTCGCTGGTTTTATCATCATGACTTATGATAATCACCGCACTTTCCGAAGGCAGCATTTTGTATCGGGCTTTTAACAAAGCAAATGGAATGTTAATACTGCCGTTCAAATGGCGCTCTCGATACTCACTGGCTGTTCTGACATCGAGCAAGGTAGCGCCCGTCATTAACACTTGCTGCATTTCGAAAAAATCAACAAACTTTAACAAGGGCTTTTTAATTAACTCTATAAATTGCTGTTTATTCAAACGCATCAAAGTAACATCGGTAAGTGCAGTGATGGTTTCGGTTCTTGGCGCTTCAAAAATCAAGGCATCTTCGCCCAGCGTATTGCCTTTGCCAATCTGGGCAAGCTTGATTTCTTTAGCGTCGGGAGAAGATTTATGGGTCAGTAAACACGAACCACTTTTTATCAAATAATAATAATCATCGATACGGCCTTGCTCGAGGATGACCGTACCTTTATTAAAATTAACATCCTTCAGGTTGATTAATATTTTTTGCAAATTAGCCGGCGGAAGATCATGAAAAATTGGGGCTTTTAATAATACCGTCACCCAGTCCTGCGTATCGCTTTCATCTTCTTCAATGACAATATAGCCATCATCCTCCTGATAAACCAACGGTGGCGGATTATTAATGACATCTGCACTTAGCCGTAAATAGCGCACCACACCTTTAGCGAACGCATCGATTTTTCTGGGAATTTGATGCGCCAAAGCAAAATGAGCCGCCTGGCTATTGGCATCAATGGTATCAATGACCAAGTCTTGGGCTTGCAAGCTTACCGTGCCACTGACCAAATAGACCAAGCGATTATCGGTATCGCCTTTTTTAAACAAAAAATCGTCGTGAATTTCTTCCACCTCCATAGCAGCACACAAAGCTTTCAAGGGTTTACTGGGCAAGCTCGCCAATGGAATGAGCTTACGAATAATTGAGCCTTCCGTGGAGCTTAGGTCTACAGGCATGAAAAAAACTCTCAAATTACAATCAATGAAATAATAGTTTATTCTCCAATGCTTTGTTTAAAAAAACCAGAATCATTAGATCTTGTATTAAACATTTTTGCACCTATATTGTCTTAATGAGCGCGATTAACCATCCTTCAGGAAAAATATGACTACTCAATTAATAAAACCACGGCTATTTTTAACGCTTTTACCGGTTTTCCTATGCTGTACTTCGGTGCTGTTTGCAGCAGGATTGCCCTCCTCGGTTGACGGACAACCATTACCCACATTAGCGCCTATGCTGGAACGCAGTATGCCGGCAGTGGTCAACATTTCTACGTCTATTGCAGGCAAAGAAAATCCACTGATGCAAGATCCCTATTTTAAGCAATTCTTTAATGTGCCCAATCAGTCGCAGCAACAAAAAAACAGTCTGGGTTCTGGGGTTATTATTGATAGCGCCCAAGGTTTGGTGCTGACCAATAACCATGTCATTCACAAAGCCGATAAAATCATGGTGACACTTACTGATGGTCGCCAACTTACTGCACGATTGGTAGGCACAGATCCCGATGCCGATGTTGCCGTTATCCAGATTCCTGCTGAAAACCTGACGCAATTGCCTATTGCCGATTCAAGCCAATCCAAGGTCGGCGATTTTGTCGTGGCTATCGGCAACCCGTTTGGCTTGGGGCAAACCGTTACTTCTGGCATTGTCAGTGCATTAGGCCGTTCTGGTCTGGGTATAGAAGGCTACGAAGATTTTATCCAGACCGATGCGTCTATTAATCCGGGTAATTCGGGTGGTGCGCTGGTTAATTTACGCGGTGAATTTATTGGCATGAACACCGCTATTCTAGCGCCCAGTGGCGGTAATGTGGGTATTGGCTTTGCGATTCCCGCCAACATGGTGATGACCATTAAAGAGTCACTGGTTAAAAATGGTGAAGTCAGGCGCGGCTTATTGGGCGTTACCACGCAAGACTTAACACCCGAATTGATTAAAGCGTTTAATTTGGAAAATAAGCAAGGCGCGGCTATTAGTCGCATTGAAAGTAATTCACCTGCGGAAAAAGCCGGTTTGCAACTCGGTGATATTATCGTGACCGCCAATGGCAAAACCGTAAAAAACAGCCATGATATTCGCAATATTATCGGGCTGCTCCAAGTGGGTGACGCTGTGGTCATCGACTATTATCATGGCACTGAAAAGAAACAAACAACGGCCACCATCGGTAAACAGGAGCGGCCTCAACTCGTAGGAGCCAAGTTACACCCGGCTTTGCAAGGTACTGTGCTGGGCGTTACCGATAAAGACCAGGTCGAAGGGGTGCTGATCCAAAAAATTGATACCTCATCCCGTCCGTGGAAAGTAGGTTTACGCCCTGGTGATGTCATTGTCTCGGCCAACCAATACCGTATTCATAACTTTGAGGAATTAAAACAGGTGGCCGATCCAAATAATGGATTGCTGATTAATATTCAGCGTGGCCAGGAAGCGTTTTTTGTCGTGTTACAGTAGAAAAAGTACCGCCCCGTTCACGCTGCGGCTATATAATGACCTAAAACCATCAGTGGATACCCTGGATTTTTAAGAGGGTGTCGGATCTCATGTTTTACCTTGAACTTACTGGCTTGTGATGACAGAAAAAAACTTTATTCCGTTAAACATTGCCGTACTGGTGGTATCTGATACCCGTACGGACGCTGATGATGTCTCTGGCAAAACCTTGGTAGATCGCATCATGGATGCCGGACACCGTGTTATTGAAAAGCAAATCGTACCCGACAACATTTATCAAATCAGAGCCAGCGTTTCACACTGGATTGCCGACGAGTCGATTAATGTCATCCTAACCACCGGTGGCACGGGTGTCACCGGTCGAGACGGTACGCCAGAAGCTATCGCACCTTTATTGGATAAAGTCCTGGATGGTTTCGGCGAAACCTTTAGGATGCTGTCTTACCAAGAAATTAAAACCTCTACCATCCAATCACGCGCAGTTGCTGGCGTTGCCAATGCAACCTACCTATTTTGCTTGCCAGGTTCTTCCAGCGCCTGCCGTACTGCCTGGGATAATCTCATCAAAGAACAACTGGATTATCGAACCCGCCCCTGCAATCTGGTGCAGTTAATGCCCAGGCTCATGGAGAAATAACATGAAATCTGGATTTTTATTCCTGGGTGCAATCTGCGCTTTTATCGGTGTGGGCATGGGCGCTTTTGGTGCTCATGCGTTAAAGAAGATTTTAAGTCCTGAGATGATGGCGGTTTACCAGACCGCTGTCACTTACCAAATGTGGCATGCGTTAGGCCTTATCGCCATTGCCCAGTTGCGGGTACAGGCATCGGATTCAGGTTTGCTGACATTTGCCGGCGTATTGATGTTTTTGGGTATTCTGTTATTTTCTGGTAGCTTGTACGGACTAGCCCTCCTTAATCTGAACTGGTTGGGCATGATTACACCGGTAGGTGGGGTTTGCTTTTTAACCGCCTGGTTACTCATCGCACTATTCACAATAAAAAAACAATCCCCCAGCAGGTATAACAACAATGCGCGACGCTAACCCTAAAACCATTTACCTTAAAGACTATACCGTACCCGATTATTTAATAGACAGCGTCGCGCTAAACTTTAGCCTGGACGAGGAAAACACCAGCGTTATCTCCAGGCTGACCTTAATCCGTAATCCCGCCAGTCAATCCACCACAACCGCCTTGGTTCTGTTGGGCGAAAAGTTAACATTGCTTCGCGTTGTACTCAACGATGACATTGAGTTAACTGAACAACACTACCAGCAAAGCGAAGATACGCTGATTATTCACAATGTTCCCCAGCAACACAGCTTTGTACTGACTATCGAAAACAGCATTAATCCGAAAGCCAATACCGCATTGGAAGGGCTTTACCTGTCCAATGGCATGTTGTGTACTCAGTGTGAAGCAGAAGGCTTTCGAAAAATCACCTACTTTTTGGACAGGCCGGATGTGATGACGCGCTTTACCACCACACTAGAAGGCGATAAAGACCGCTATCCGGTGCTGCTGTCCAATGGCAATAAAATGGCGCACGGCGAACTGGCCAATAACCGCCACTGGGTAACCTGGGAAGACCCGTTTCGTAAACCCTGTTACTTGTTTGCACTGGTTGCAGGGCAACTGGCTTGCCTGGAAGACAATTTTACAACCTGCTCAGGTCGTCAGATCAGTTTGCAAATCTTTGCCGAACCCTATGATCTGGACAAATGCGGCCACGCCATGCAGTCGCTGAAAAATGCCATGCTCTGGGATGAACAAGTCTATGGCCGCGAATACGATCTGGACTTGTACATGATCGTGGCGGTCAGCCACTTCAATATGGGCGCTATGGAAAACAAGGGCCTGAATGTATTTAATACCAAATTTGTGCTGGCACGCCCCGATACCGCCACCGATTTTGATTATGAACACATTGAAGGCGTGATTGGCCACGAATACTTTCATAACTGGACAGGCAATCGCGTCACCTGCCGCGACTGGTTCCAGTTGAGCTTAAAAGAGGGCTTTACCGTGTTCCGCGACCAGGAATTTACCGGCGATAAGACCTCGAAAGCCGTTAAGCGTATCGAAGATGTCAACATGCTCCGTACCCGCCAGTTTGCCGAAGATGCAGGGCCGATGGCACACCCGATACGCCCCGATGCGTACATTGAAATCAATAATTTTTATACGTTAACCGTCTATGAAAAAGGCGCAGAAGTGGTACGTATGTTGCGTACGCTGCTCGGTGCAGAAGGTTTTCGCAAAGGCAGCGACTTGTATTTTGAACGCCATGATGGCCAGGCCGTCACCTGCGATGATTTTGTCGATGCGATGGAAACGGCTAATGGCATTGATCTAGGCCAATTTCGCCGCTGGTATTCGCAAGCTGGAACGCCGATATTAACCGTACACCAGGCCTACAATGCGGCAGCTCAAACGTTAACCTTAACGCTAGCACAAACCTGTCCACCGACACCTGGACAACGCCTTAAAGCGCCGTTATTGATTCCAGTGACCGTCGGTTTAATCAACACCGATGGCACGGCTGCGCTCTGTCGATTGACAGGCCAGACAGAATCTTCCCAGGACATTATTTTACAACTGACCGAAGCGCAGCAAGCTTTTACCTTTGAAGGCTTGGCGCAGCAGCCTGTGGTGTCGATATTAAGGGGTTTTTCCGCGCCGGTTAAAGTGGTGCTGGAACGCAGTCTTGATGAACTGGCGTTTTTACTCAGCCATGACAGCGATACGTTTAATCGCTGGGAAGCGGGGCAGCAACTGGCCAGTCAGATCATTTTCGGTTTGGTCGCCGATTTGCAAAACAACCGCACTATGCAGTTAAACCCGATCATGATTCAGGCCTTTGAAAAAGTTTTGCATCATCAGTGGCCGGATTTATCATATTTTTCTTTACTGTTAAGCTTGCCATCGGAAAGCTATCTGGCCGAACAACTGCCCGTGGTTGATGTAGAGGCCATACACACTGCCAGAGAATTTGTAGTGCGTAGCCTGGCGGAACATTTTCAATCTGTGTTACGCAAGCTGTATCAGACTAACCATCGTGATGAATCCGGACAATTTGATGCCGGTGCCATAGGTCGCAGACGTATCAAAAATATATGTTTGGGCTATTTAAGTCGATTGAACGACGGCGAGATTCAGCAGTGGGCGTTACAGCAGTTTAACAATGCTAAAAACATGACCGATCAAATTGGTGCCTTGTCGGATATTGTTAATAATCCTCATGCCGATCAACAACAGTGTCTGGCCAGTTTTTATCAGCAATGGCAGTCGGAAGCACTGGTTATCGACAAATGGTTTGCCTTGCAAGCTACCTGCAAAATGCCTGATGCTTTTGCGATTGTTTTAAAGTTAATGCAGCATCCGGCTTTTGATTTAACCAATCCAAACCGCGTTCGATCATTAATCGGTGCGTTCAGCCAGGGCAATCCGTTGCATTTTCATGCGGCGAATGGTCAGGGCTATGAATTTTTGGGCAATCAGATCATTGCACTTAATGACATTAATCCACAAGTAGCTTCGCGTATGCTGGGTGCATTGACATCCTGGGCTAGATACGACAAAAAAAGACAAGTGTTAATGAAGGCGCAATTAGAAAGAATCATGACCACCGACACTATATCTAAAGATGTTTTTGAGGTGGCTAGCAAGAGCTTAAACCCCGTTAATACGTAGCCATTATCAGAATTCCGACAAATTAAAGCATTGCAACCCCACAGATAATACCCCACGGATGTTATCTGTGCTCTTTACCAAAAATAGTAAAAACTATTTATCTACAAGTCTATCAAAGACTTCAATCTGTAAAATTCAAATATATCAAGGTAATAATACACATATTTTGTGTGAATTATTTCACAGACACCAAAGCCGTATTACGCTAGGCTAACCTTAGTCTTCACTTTTTGTTTCACTGGTTTTAACACTATAAGAAGTTAAGACAAAGTGTCGTAACCACTCAAACTTGATCTACCTAAAATATATTTGTATGTGCGTTATCACACAGACACCAAGGCCGTATTACGCTAGGCTAACCTCAGTCTTCACTTTTTTGTTTCATTGGTTTTAAAAACTGATGTGACGCGCCCGTTTTTAAAAATCAATAAATTACGGATTTTTGAATTCGCTACAGATCTTCACTCCCCTGACCATCTGCGTCACACCCGTTAAAAATATAGAAGTTAAGGGCTCCCTTCATTTCCGTACAAAAGTAGTGAACAGTTCAAACTCAAAATAAAACGCAAGGTA
>NZ_FUKJ01000146.1 GCF_900163745.1 Crenothrix polyspora | reverse complement strand
GCGAGAGCCAAGCTAACGGTAATTTTACTGCTGAATTTGAAGGGCCGCATGGCTGGTATTTTGAGAATAAAACTCAGGCTTCAATTACGGTTATTTTGAATACCAAGGGTGGTTATCGGGTGATTGGTTTGATGTAAAAACTCAGGTAACTACAGTGATAGTGTTGTTACCTGTTGCGATGCGAGTGCTATGGTGTGACTTGTACAATCGCCCAAAGCTCATCGGGGTTATAAATAGGCAACTCTGCTTTCTTGAAGTCCTTAACGTTACGGGTTACAAAGCCATCAACAGCGGCATAACAACCAGCCTGATATAAAACGGCATCTTCAAAATCATTAAAATCCGAATTAACCGCAGTTTTTAAGATGGTATGGTTAACTTCAGCAATATCAAATAATTGTAGTAGGTGATTGGTGGCTTGTTTTGCCAAATGCCTGTCTTTTGCTTTTGCAACCAAATAGTCAATCGTGGTGATGGTTGTTGCACACAAAAAGCCCCGGATGACATTTTGTTCAACTGCTGTAAATAAATTGATGGCTACTCCAGCAAAAGGTTCTCGTTTTAACAATACATCCAGGACAATATTGGTATCGAAGACAATTTTCACAGATATTTATCTTGTAGATGTTGTTTATAGTCTGCTTCGCTTACATTTTCTCCGGCGATTATGCCGGTTAATGCCTGTGTGATGGGGCAATGGGGCTCGGTTTTGGTTTGTTGCGAGAGTAAATGGAAGTAATCCGATACGATCTGGGAAAGCGACTTGTCGTGATCCTTGGCGTATATTTTGGCTCGATTAATTAATTCTTCTTCTAATCTAAGGGTTAGTTTGGTTTGCATATTCTATTTTTAGGTGTGACGTATGAAACACAAAAAATATACGCCATATTGGATGGTATTTCAAATTGCTGTTGCTAGATGTGGTTGTTATCAAAGCTGTAATGGATTTCTCGAATTAAACTACAATAGGCAAAGTTTCACTATGTTGCTTTTTCGATAAGACAGCTCCTTTTTTGCTTAGTTTGTTTAACTATGGAGATTTATCATGAATGCTGAAAGATTGTTTTTAACCACGGATGCACAAGGTTGGATTACGGGGTTACCTCAATTTGAACTAATTTAGGAGGTTGAGCTGATTGTGTTATTTTCAAAAAAGCAAGCGCATACAAGCCAGCCTGTGTATAGAAAGCCGCCTGTTGAATTGGCAGGTAAAGTGAAAATTTTAGCTGACATTATCGCGCCTGTGGTTAATGAAAACGAGTGGGATGCGCTGCAATGAATTTGTTGTTGGATACGCATATTTGGTTGTGGTGGGTTAATCAGGATCATCAGTTTTCGGCTAAGCATGTGGCGCTGATTGGCGGTGCAAAAAATGTTTTTGTGTCTTCTGTGTCCTGTTGGGAGTTGGTGATGTTACATCAACGTCAGCGCATTGAGTTGCCTGGGCATTTAGAGGATTGGTTTCGTGTTGCATTGGTGGACGCAAATATTGTTTGTTTGCCTGTCACCGAGGCGATTGCAATTAAATCTGCAAGTTTGAATTTTCATCACCGTGACCCTGCGGATCGTTTTATTATTGCAACGGCGTTGGTTGATGAGTTTTGATGAAAAGTTTTTGCTTTACCCTGAGTTAGAAACTCGATTATTGGGTAGGGTTTTGTCTGCGTAATTGGGGGGTAACGATACGCCGAATTGATGAGGGGTATGTAATGACTATAGCCAATACTGAAGCATTTGACAGTGTATGGGACGCTATTGCTGACACTGAAGAGCAGGCGGCCAATCTTAGGGTGCGGGCAGAGCTGATGCAGCAAATCGCAGCCATCATTAAGGCCAATGACTGGACGCAAGCCGCTGCCGCGACTCATTGCGGTCTCACGCAGCCACGTATTAACGACCTGTTGCGTGGCCGTTTGTCACGCTTTTCTCTGGACGCCTTGGTAAATATCGCTACTGCGCTGGGTTGTCGTGTGCATTTGGCGGTGGATGATGCTTAATCATGTTTGGCAAGTAGGGTGCGTTTCACGCACCAGTGCATAAAATGCACCCTACTTGGCTAAGGGTGGTTATCGAGTTATTGGTTTGATGTGAACGGGAGTTTGAAATTTTCGCGTATTATTCGAGCTTTATTTTTATGTGCCTTACATTATTTTAAATTTAGTGCTTTTGATTTCAACGTATTCCGCTAAACAGAAGTTGTATTTGTGAGGTTAATTACGAAAACTACAAAAGGAATTTTTATGAATTGGCGAGAATCTCGTCTTCTTAATCCAAAACTTATCCCAGATAGTTTGTGGGATACTGAAAACGCTATATTATTACTTCCCCCTTCTCTTGTTAAAGCTTATGTTACGTTGATAAAACGCCATGACCTTCAAGGGCTGGCCGATTCACGAGATTCTAAAAATCCTCCAACTGGTGGTTTAACTCAAGAAAAAACGGATGAGCATTTTGCGCAAGCTTTTGACGGCTCTGTCGCGCGTGCTCAGCTTGCGTTACTTGATCCTAAATGTCATGCAGAACTTTCGTCTAATGCTTATATTAGAAGCTTGGCTGGCAATAAATTAAGCTTGACCGATGCGCCCTGTGGAGCAGGTGCAGCCGCTTTTTCTTTCCTTGCGAATATTGCAGAACTTCGTGCTAAAGGCGTTTTGCCACGGCAACCTTTAGATGTGTGCTTGATTGGTGCAGAACTCTCCGCTCCTGCAAGAGTTTATGCGCAATCATTATTAGAAGAACTGTGTATTGAGTTGGAAAAGCAAGCCATATTTGTCGAAGCTGAATTCATTTCTTGGGACGTTACCGAACAACTTAGCAACACCGATGTGATTAAAAAAATGATTTGTGCATCTGTAACTCATCCTCGACGTTTACTGATTGTTGCTAATTTCAATGGGTTGCTAGAACGAGATAGGAAAAAGAAATTGGCAGAACCCCAATTTAATGAATTATTTCGTCATGCTTCGGGAAAAAATAGTGTTGCCTTATGGATTGAGCCTGACATGAATCGTGCTACGAGTAATGGAGGTTTGTTTCATTGGTTACGTGCGAATATTAAGAATGTGTGGAGCAAATTTATTCAGGAAACGTCTGATAGTAACGAACCAATTCTGACTTCTACTGCCGAATTTCAGTTACCCCTTACGCTTAGTGAAACCGCTACAGTTCGTTTGGCTTTAATGCCGCTTAGCTTGGGACGAACTAAATGAAAAAGCCTTCACGTCCAGGAATTCTTGCCGTGCGGGCGGTTAACCAGTACCGACGTAGAGAAGTCTTCGCGTACTTAGGATTACGTTATTACCTGGAAAATACGGCAGCTCGCAGTGATATATGGGCAAGGCAAGTTGCTACAGATTTGGTTTTAACTCGTACAAACACACCTTACTTCCAAGCTCAACATTTTAAAGAAGTCACTGAATCTGGCGATGTGAAGCATAGAGAAATTTATTTACCTGGGGCTAATGAAGCTTTGGCAGAAGCGGCTTTAATGGATGAATGTGCCAGTAAACCGGCCTTTACCAATCCGATTTCTGTTTTTAGTTATCAACTGACTGATGGTAATGATCGATCTGGGGTATTTAAGCCTTACACGAATGGTCTTCAAGGTAGACATCAAGCTATTGCAAAGGCTTGCGAGAATTGTCCTGATGGGGTGGTTTTATTCACTGACATTAAACGCTTTTATCCTACTATTACTTCAGAATTGGCTTTGGCAGCATGGCGCAAAAAGAGCGAACAAGCTGAGCTTTCTACTCATTATCGTGAGCTGGGTGAAAAAATAATTTACGATCATGGCTTAGCTGGTGGTACTGCAAATAAAGGGATTCTGACAGGCCCAATGTTTAGCCATTTAATCGGTAACTTAATTATGAGCGAACTTGATGCTGGATCGACGGAATTGTCTGCAAGGTATTTTCGCTATGTAGATGACATTACGCTGGTTGGTACTTGTGCAGAAGTGGCTCAATCGCTCAAGATGATACGAACTAAAATTGAGGCTATGGGGCTTGAACTGCATGACAGCAATTCTTCTAAATGCTTTGAGGTTTCATCAAAAGATTGGCTTAAGGGGCGATACGATTTTCAATCCAGTCAAAACCCTATTTCATGGATGACTTTAATCGGGGATCTCAAACGGTTTTTATTGGCAAATCCAGATCAGTGTCATGCACTTCAAAATACTTTTCATGCTGAAGGTTTTCGAATACCTATCCAGGATTATTCTCGTGCAATTTATGAATCAAGTTTTTTAGAAAAGATCGATGTACTTGCAAGAAAACCTTGGTTTAAGCGCAACATAGCCAATGTTTCTATCGAAAGTTTGATTACTCAAGCTCGTTGGCTTCGGAAACATTATGAAGATGAGTTTAGTGAGCTAGCCCAAGATATGTCAGAGTTGGAAGGTTTTGAACGAAAACGGCATATACCAAAACTTCGTTATCGATTAGGACGTCTTATTTATTTGGGTACAGAGGGCACGCTTGTATCGCTTGGCTCGATGGCTAAAGAGATACCAGAGCTGCAATTTCACGCTTCGGTCATGCAAGCAGTGGCAACGGGTGATATCGATAACGTTTTAACTTTGGGTACAAATGCTGCACAAGCAGCAGCTCAACCGCTAAAAGTTTCCGGTAAAGCTGTTAAAGCGTCATTACTTAATTTATCTCTAGTAACAGAGCAATCATTGGCGGTTTTTTTACTTAACGATGTATCTGTGCAATATAAGCAAGAAAACACATCTGAATTGATGCGTTTTGCAAAATCAGGTGTTGACCTAGGAATGATGAAAAGCTCAGATCCATTTGTCCGAGAAATCGCTTGCCTTCATGGATTAAGTGAAATACCAAGACATTCCAGTTTACTTGAAACTGTTTTTGATGCGGATGAGGATTTAGCTATGGATGCTATAGAGCAACTTCAACAGTCTTTATCATCATAAAACCGACATTCCGCACCCCTAAATAAAAATTTAGTATTTAACCAACATATTGATATTTAATGAATTTTAGTATTTTTCTGGATTTTAGACTTTCGGGTTAAAACAAGAAAAATTTATCTCTCGTTTATTTTTTGTTAAATATAAGCTGATGTAAATGACTTTGGAAATGGGACAAAAACTCGACAAATTTATAACACACTGAAATTATTAAATTAAATTTAATCATAAAATTATGAATAGGGGTGCGGAATGTAGGATAAAAAATAAGCTAAAACTGTTAATTAAGCTGTTTTGAAGCCACTGGCATAATCAAGCCTAAAAACAAAAACATTCTGAAGAATGTATTTATAGGAAAAAACCATGCAAGCAATAGAATTTGAAACGCATCTGGAAAATGGCCTGATTCACCTACCGGTTTCTTACCAACATTGGCAAGAAGGTTAAGGTCATCGTGTTGGTTGATGAAAATGTTGATGACCGAATAGAACAACAAACTCAGCAATCCATCAACCGCTATGCTGGAAAAATTCACCTGACACAAGGCCCTTTAGACTTTTAAAACAATATAAGAGATGAATGGGCATGAATATCGTTTTAGATACCTATATCAAATCAAGACAAAAACTGCCTCTCCCATTTCTGAGCACCGTGCAAAATACGTAAAATCTGGATAATTTCACCCATAACCCGATACGCCACAATATAAGGCGTTCCCGAAATCACCAGCTCCCGCGTTCCTTTAACACGCCTGATACGCCCCAGCTTTGGGTGTTCAGCCAAGTGGTTAACTTGTTGCTGAATTGCCTCGTAAACACCGTACGCCGCCGTTATATTATCCTGCGCGATGTATTCCAATATCTCGATAGCGTCTAATTCCGCCGCTTCTAGCCAGAAAATCAGCAAAGCTTACTCATCGTTTCCTACAGCAGTTGCCAGTGCATCCAACTTGGCTTTTAGATTGCCCATTACCACATCATGGCTAATAAACACCGCGTTGGCTTGATCGGATGATTCCATTGCACTTTGTACCTGTTTCCGAAACCACGCATCGTGGTTGGCGGCCTCGTGTGCTCGTTTAAGCGCTTCGGCTCGGTCTGGGCGTTTGTGCTGGCTATTAACCTGCGCTGCATCATAACCACTTGCGTCCACATCAAAATGACTGATGCCAAGATTTTTAAGATAAAGCATCACAGTTTCCAACTTGCGGAACAAACGTAATTTGCCACTGCGTTGTGCAGCGAGATAGCGCTCTGACACACCGTATTTAACGGATAATGCCCAACCATCCGCCTGTCCAATAACAGAAGCTGCACAGACCGCGCCTGCTTCCACCAGTCGCGACAAGGTGCTGTGATCTATGGTTTGGGTAGCCATCTACTCATATCCTTTAATTTGTGATGATGAATTACAGAAACGATACGTTGATTAATAATAGAATGCAAGCCAATAATACAATTAATGTGTGCAATTTATTGTTATTATCAATACCTTCGCCAAACGGATAAAGTCAGTTGGAAGTGGTATCTGGAAAAATTTTAAGTAAT
>NZ_FUKJ01000185.1 GCF_900163745.1 Crenothrix polyspora | reverse complement strand
CCTGCAAAGAAAATCTCAAATGGATGTGCTGCTGGAGTTTATCAAGACAATACTGGAGCACCATAATCCAACGGATAAACTCAAGGAATTAGCGGAACTGATTGGCGATGTTTTCCAGTTGATGCCTTCTGGTAAACATATGGTTGGGCGAGATTTAGGCCGCATGGAACCAACGGCTTCCCTACAGTGCAGAACTGTGGGCTGATTTTCGATGGTTAAAATTTAAAAACTTGAAGATCGAGTATATATGAAGCAAGGATCAATTTTTTAATAAAACAAGATATTGATCCTGAAGAAATTGGAACGAATGAACCTATGCAAATGGAAATATTGGGTTCGTTTATGATTTTAGATGAGAAAGAGATAACTTGGGAACCATTGCCTAGAAATGTTGTATTAACGCCAAAACAAAACTTTTTATTTTTTTCAAATGGTTTTCTTGAAGCGGCTTCTAATAACGATGGTTTTCTGCCAATAACAAGAGAAAGTATTTCTGGCAGAATGTTTGCATTAAAGTCTCAGCCATCAAATTATTTATTCTATCTTGAAGAGCAGGATAATAAAGCATTCATATTTTCTCCCTATAGTAGTGATATTCTACCACCAGGTGGTGTATCAATTAATGGTGCTATATTTGCGGCTGGATTTGTTGATGCAATAATGTACAAAAATAAAGCAAATAATCCAAATTTAACATTTCTCTATAATATAAATATCCAGGATAATTCAATAAATTCAAAATTTGGTGTTGAACCAGGCGTTCCCGCTCATGACTTAAGCGATTGATATTAAATGATTTATTTTTTATGGTCTCGCGCTAATTTACCTTTAAAATCGCTAACTTAGAGAAAAAAATACATAAAATGCCAAAAATGAACTTATGTATATTGATTTATAATGTTTTTTAGTGCGACCGCGAAAAATAAAATGTGTTTAAAATCAATATACTTAGGCTATGAGCGGGAATGGCTGGTGTTGAACAACTAACCAAATATTCGCTATACATTACAAACTCAGACAACAATGATTACATTGACGCAAGGAAAATTAAATATGTTCAATTTGATTTAACACAGCCTTACGCAAATTATAATTGGGAAGTTTTTTATCATTTGCCAATTGCTACTGCGGCTTTCCTATCTAGCCAACATCGTTTTGAAGAAGCACGACAATGGTTTCATTTCATCTTTGATCCTACTACAAATGATTCGAACAGTGGGCGGGAACGATTTTGGCGTTTCCTTCCGTTCCGAAATGCGCAGATACCTAACACAATCACTCAACTTCTTGAGGTGTTGGCAGGTAAACCAGGGGATCAGGACGTTAAAGATAGTATAAATAGACAGGTTGCCGCCTGGTTAGAAGATCCGTTTAATCCCTTTGCTATTGCACGGTTACGACCTAGTGCTTATGAGTGGCATACCGTTACCGCTTATATCAAGAATCTTATCGCTTGGGCAGACCAGCTATTTCGAAGAGATACCCGTGAGTCGATCAATGAAGCGACACTACTTTACATAATGGCCGCACAAATATTAGGGCCAAGACCAGAGAAAATAAGACCAAGACTAACTGAAATTAAGCAGCCAAGGAGCTACCGAGTACTAAGTAATCTAATAAAGTTCGATAGTAAATTTAGCAATATTTGGTTTACTCTTGCAGACACTCCTTACGGTCAGTCGCTATTAGAAGAAATCAATAGTTTAGATGAGCAACATAGCTTCAATCCAGAATTACCAGAATTAGAAAGTAATTATGCATATTTAGCCTCAATTGGATCACTATACTTTTGTGTTCAACCCAATGAAAAACTTCCTGAGTTATGGGATACCGTCGAAGATAGACTGTTTAAAATTAGACATTGCCAAAATATAGAGGGTGTTCGGCGTGAGCTAGCCCTTTACGAGCCCCCCATTGACCCCGAACTTCTCATACGAGCAAAAGCGGCAGGTTTAAATTTGGCCGATGTGTTAGCCGATCGTTTTGCACCGTTACCCTATTTTCGGTTTCAAATGTTAATACAAAAAGCGAATGAATTTTGCAACGAAGTTAAAAGTTTGGGGGGGAGCAATTCTCAGTGCGATTGAAAAAAAAGAAGCTGAGCACATAGCTTTATTGCGATCTAACCAGGAAATCGCCATGCTCAAGTTGGTCGAATTGATTAAGGAAGAGCAAATTAAGGAGGCACAGGCCAATATTGAGTCACTTGAAAAAACAAGAAGCAACGCCTTAGGCAACACGCAATAAAAATACCCCCATTTTTTCATGTAAGTTGTGGTTGGATAGTCAG
>NZ_FUKJ01000193.1 GCF_900163745.1 Crenothrix polyspora | reverse complement strand
ACCCAAGGTGTGGGCTTGATTTCTCCGCCGCCGCACCACGATATTTATTCGATTGAAGATTTGGCGCAGCTAATCCATGACCTGAAGAACGTCAATCCACAAGCCCGTATCAGCGTCAAGCTGGTATCCGAAGTAGGCGTGGGGACGGTTGCGGCTGGGGTTTCCAAAGCCCATGCCGACCACGTTACCATCGCGGGTTACGATGGCGGTACCGGTGCCAGCCCGATGACTTCTATCAAACAAGCCGGTTTGCCGTGGGAAATTGGCCTTGCCGAAACCCATCAAACCCTGGTGTTGAATAAACTGCGTGGTCGTATTGCCGTGCAGGTTGACGGCGGTTTGCGTACCGGCCGCGATGTCGTCATCGGTGCATTACTGGGTGCGGATGAATTTGGTTTTGCTACCGCGCCGTTGATTGTGTCAGGTTGTTTAATGATGCGTAAATGCCATTTGAACACCTGCCCAGTCGGAGTTGCCACCCAGGATCCTGAGCTTAGGAAACGCTTTACCGGCCAGCCTGAACATGTGGTCAATTACTTCTTTTTGGTCGCCGAAGATGTTAGGCAGTGGATGGCCAAACTGGGCTTTAGGACTATCAATGAAATGATAGGCCGTTCCGATAAACTGGATATGCAGCCCGCTCTCGCACATTGGAAATCAGAAGGCCTGGATTTTAGCCGCATTTTCTACAAGCCAGAAACAGATGCTAACACCGCTGTGTACCAAACCGAACTGCAAGATCATGGTTTGGAACATGCACTGGATCATCAACTGATTGCACAGGCGCAACCGGCGCTGGAAAAAGGCCAGCCGGTTGAAATCAACATCGCCATCCGTAACATCAACCGTACTTTTGGTGCGATGTTATCCGGTGAAGTAGCCAAACGCTACGGCCATAAAGGTCTGCCGGAAGATAGCATTGCTATCCACGCCAAAGGCACAGCAGGGCAAAGTTTTGGCGCGTTTTTGGCACAAGGTGTCAGTATTGAGCTGGAAGGCGATGGCAACGACTATGTCGGCAAAGGCATGAGTGGTGGACGCATTGCTATTTTTCCGCCCAAAGACTGCCCGATTGATGCCGCTGACAATATCATTGTCGGCAATACCGTATTGTACGGCGCTGTCAGCGGTGAATGTTATTTTAACGGTATTGCCGGTGAGCGTTTTGCCGTGCGTAACTCTGGCGCGATTGCGGTGGTTGAAGGTGTGGGCGATCATGGCTGTGAATACATGACCGGCGGCGTGGTTGTGGTATTGGGTGCTACAGGACGTAACTTTGCGGCCGGTATGTCCGGTGGTATCGCCTACGTGCTGGACGAAGACGGCAGTTTCAGCAAACGTTGCAATATGGCGATGGTGGAACTTGAACCTATTCCTGTTGAAGACGATTTGCTGGAAGCCGTTGCCCATCAAGGTGGTGATATGGAAACGCATGGCCGCGTCCATCTGATGAGCGACATGACCCGCAACGATGCCCAGCGCCTGAAGCATTTCATCCAAAATCACAAGCGTTATACCAACAGTCCGTGTGCGCTGCACATCCTGGAAAACTGGGACAGTTATTTGCCCCGTTTTGTTAAGGTCATGCCGGTCGATTACCGTGAGGCGCTCAAACAAATCCAGGCGCTACAAGTATCCGCGACTGCGTAACCGTTTATTAAAAGAAGGTATTTAAGATGGGTAAACCAACAGGGTTTATGGAATTTCCTCGCACTGAGCGTCGTTACGTAGCGGCGAGTGAGCGTATCCAGCATTATCGTGAATTCATACTGACTCCTGATGATTCCGAGATGAGTCAGCAAGGCGCACGTTGTATGGATTGTGGCATACCGTTTTGTCATAACGGCTGTCCGGTCAACAACATCATTCCCGACTGGAACGAAATGGTGCATCGCGGTAACTGGCAACAGGCGCTATCGATTTTGCACAGCACCAATAACTTCCCTGAATTTACCGGAAGAATCTGCCCTGCCCCATGTGAAGCGGCGTGTACACTCAATTTAACTGATCAGCCAGTCACCATTAAGTCTATCGAATGCGCGATTATCGACAAAGGCTGGGAAATGGGCTGGATTACGCCGCAGATTCCACCGCAACGCTCTGGTAAACGGGTCGCTGTCATTGGGTCCGGCCCTGCTGGCATGGCTAGCGCACAGCAATTGGCGCGTGCTGGCCATGAAGTGGTGGTATATGAAAAAAATGATCGCATCGGTGGTTTATTGCGTTACGGCATTCCTGATTTTAAGATGGAAAAACATTTGATCGACCAGCGTATCGCACAAATGCAGGCTGAAGGCGTTAGATTTAGACCTAATAGCCATATCGGTAGCGAAATTTCTGCCCAAAAAATTCTGGATGACTTCGATGCTGTGGTGTTGGCAGTGGGTTCTGAAAAGCCGCGTGATCTGGAAGTAACGGGCCGTAATGAGCTGGAAGGCGTGTATTTTGCGATGGACTTTTTACGTCAGCAAAACAAGCGTGTGGCTGGCGATACCGTTCCCGATGATGTAACAATCAGTGCCAAAGGCAAGCGCGTGGTGGTGATAGGCGGAGGCGATACCGGTTCTGACTGTATTGGTACGTCAATCAGACAAGGTGCAGCATCTGTTGTGCAAATCGAAATTCTGCCCAAACCACCGGAAAAAGAAAACAAATTGATGACCTGGCCGTTATGGCCAAACAAGCTGCGTACCTCTTCGTCACAAGAAGAAGGTTGCCAGCGCCATTGGTCAGTAAATACCCGTAGCGTGACCGGCAAAGATGGCAAAGTCACCCATTTGAATGCAGTTGAAGTGGAGTGGAAACAGGAAGCTGGGCAATGGAAAATGTCCGAGAAAGCCGGTTCAGAATTTTCATTAGACGCTGATCTTGTTTTATTGGCGATGGGTTTTGTGCATCCTGTGCATGAAGGTTTACTGCAAGAACTGGGTGTTGAACGTGATGGTCGTGGGCAAATTAAAGCGAACGAAAAGCAATATCAAACATCCATCGATAAAGTTTTTGCGGCTGGCGATGGCCGTCGTGGCCAATCGTTGGTGGTTTGGGCGATTAGAGAAGGTAGACAAGCCGCTCGTGCGGTAGATGAATATTTGATGGGTTCTTCAGAATTGCCAAGATAATTCATCGTTAACTGTCAGCAAAAAAAGCCTACTAAGCGTGTCTGCTTTGTAGGCTTTTTTGTTTTAAAGTAGAGACGAAAAATCTTGCGTCTCTACCAAATCATCAAATCGTGGCTTGCAAGTTACCTAAGCTATCTTGCGCCCTTACCCCACAGCACAACCTCAATGGTATTTAACATTATTGAAAAATCCAGGAACATACTGTAATTTTTAACATAGTACAGATCATATTGTAGCTTTTGGATGGTGTCATACTCACTGGCTCCGTAGGGGTAGCATAACTGGGCCCAACCGGTGATACCGGGTTTGACACGGTGCCTTTCCTGATAATAGGGTATTTTTTGTTCAAAGCTCTCCACAAATTCAGGTCGTTCTGGACGTGGCCCCACAAAACTCATTTCGCCTTTAAAGACATTGTATATTTGCGGTAACTCATCTATTCGACATTTGCGGATAAACGCACCCACTTTGGTGACGCGATTATCTTTTTTCTGCGCCCATTGCACACCATTTTTTTCCGCATCGACTTTCATGCTTCTAAATTTCAGTACATAAAATGGCAGGCTGTTTTCGCCGACACGTAACTGTCGATAAAATATCGGTTCCTTAAAGCCACTTTCCAGATAAATGGCCAAGGCTGTTAACAGTATAATCGGCCAGGATACCAGCAGTAATAACGTGCTTGAAATCAGATCAAAAATCCGTTTTTGAAAGGCTCTCAAGCCACCTTGCGAAAAACCATCAGAAAATACCAGCCAGCTTGGGGTAATATTATCTAATGAAACAAGTCCCTGTTCGCGCTCATAAAAGCCCATAGAATCCATAATGGCAAATCCGGATAACTTCGCATCCAGTAATTCTTTAAGCGGCATAAACTTACGGTTATCGTCCAGTGCGATGACTATTTCGTCAACTTTGTGATGTGTTGCAGCGTGAGCAATGCTTTTATGCGATTTGATCAAATAATCTTCATCGACTACGGATTGTTCATCTGCAACCTGGATGCAACCGACTATTTTGAAGCCTTTGTGAATAAAGGACTCATTCAGCGACAGCAATTTGTGGGCTTTAACCGCACTGCCTATCACCAGAACACGGCGTTGCAACTGATCCAGTCTTGCAAACCGGTAGAACAGATGCCGGCTTATCATCATCCCTAAAAAGGCGAAAGTTACCGCATAAATCAGTACACTTCGGCCAATAAGGATATCGGGTATTAAGTAATAGATGGTGACGACTGCAAAGATGGCGGTAGAGAAACTGACAAACGTTCTGGCCAGTAAATTGTAATCATCCCAACTGAGTGTACGCCGGTATAAGCCCAGCCCCAAACAACACATCGTCAACACCAGTGAAAATACGCTGCTGGCAATGGTCATGTCTTCTTGTGTATACCACGATTCCGTGAATAGAAAGCGGGCATAACTGCCATAATACATTGACGCAAAAAAAATGCTGCTTTCAATGATAATGAGCCACAAATAAGCTCTGGAAATGTAGTGCCGAAAAATACGAATCACGGTTTTGCTCTATTTCTTTCAGTATAAAAAGGCTGAGACGGGGTTATTTCTTGCGGGACAATCACTTTAAACCTTTTTCACTTAAAAGCTTTTCGATATGGTTTACAGGAATGGCATAGGAAATACCACTGGGTTTTGATAATACGCTCTCTTTACTTTCCTGCACGAAAACCTTATTGACGATACCCACAATATCGCCGGTTTCAATATCATATAAAGGACTGCCACTATTGCCCGGATAGGCCGTAGCGTCTAATTGAAAGACATCATAAGGATTTTGTAAGTGCTTGACTAACTTGGGACTGATATTTCCTGGCATTATCATCGGAATGGCATTGGGGCTGATCGCTGACACTATGCCCCGGTGTGTTACTGGATAAAGTCCTAGCACCATACCCATAGGATAACCGGTAAACGCATACAACTGACCTTCGCGCACCAATGAAGCGTTACCTAATTTTAGCGCTGGCAACTTACCGCCAGCTAATTTTAAAATAGCCAAATCGTAGTTTTTGTCCAAGGCGACCAGTTTAGCCAAGAGTGCTTTATCTTCATTGTCCTGGCGATAGAAAACAGCAATTTCTTCCAGGTGCTCGACATCCAGACTAGGTGGGATAACGTGGGCGTTGGTGACCACCACACTGCCATCACCCACAGCAAATCCAGTGCCTAAAAACTGGGAGCGTGGATTGCGTTTGGCCATAAACGAGCCTACCGCCACGACACCGAGTTTTATTTTTGCAAGTGTTGTGGGTAATGACGACGATTCTGCATGGGATTGTGTCGGCATTATAAAGCAGCACAGCAGTAAACACAGGGAGCTAATTGTCTGTTTGTTTGCGAATTTACGATCTGTCATTATGGCCATTTTTTAAAACCACTCGTAACTCAGTGAGTTTTTATTTTTTTGTTGAAAAACCCGATGAGGAATCCACGTTCGCGAGAGAAAAAACCAGGATCAAGAAAAATAATAGCGTAATCCGTGGTGCATCAAAGGGGCTGTCTACCCACCCTACAACACTAAAAGCACACAACGCTGATAGAAATATAGCCGCAAATGGATTGCATGTCAGTTTTTTATATGAATTATGTAAGGATAATATCAAGAATACAACCAATAAAACCACACCCAATAAGCCTTGATCAAACAGTACCTGCACCCATAAATTTAAGATATGCCAGGGATGGTGTTTTTCTGTCGCGAAGAACCAGCGGTCTGTCCCTTCTGAAAAATCACCGTTAGCAAGTCGATTTTTTCCGTGATTATCCAAAAGTTTAACATTATCGGTATCAATGACTATTCCGGTTTTGTTAGCATTGTATAGTGCCAGTTGCACGGGACGTGTTAGTAAACCTGCGGCAATATCAGCTGATGTGGCTCCTACTGCACCGGTATCAATAAGCTGTTCAATGTGTTGCCAAGCGCTGTCATTCGGCGAGGCTTTTATATGAAGCACAGTGTTAGTACAGCGGAAAGAGTAAATAAGCGATTTTTCACAAATAGACAGACTCAATTCAGCATTTTCGACTTTACTGCGCACATCAGCCTGTATTCGATATTGCGTTTTAGGCGCAACGCGCACATATTGCCCCATAAAAAGTGCATCGCCGCCTCGCAATCTTAGATATTGATTGTCGGCTTCACGCTCTATTTTATAGGTGGCAGGAACAACATTTTCGGTATTGAGCCAAAAATAGGTTCTTGGATAACTGCCAATGCCCATACCCAGTAAATAGGTTGCAAGGCTGTTGTCCATCATGTTCATTGCATCTAACCAGTGATGCGTGCGTATAGCCTTATCTTCTGAAAAAATACTAAACCGTTGCTGGATCAATTGCCCTTTAAACACAGGTATGGCAATAACAGGTACAATTAACAGCGGTAAAAGAAGCTTCCCGTTAAACTTTAACGTGTCTTTATGCTGAAAAGCCAGACTGGCCATAAACACCACAAAGCCAATAGCAAAGCCGATATAACCGCCACGCGAAAAAGTGACCAGCAGCACATAAAATCCGCTGATAAACAGACCTATCCCATACAAGCTACTTATGAATGATGCCGATGCATTAAAAAATAGAACCGCAATAAAAGGCAGGCTTAACATCAGATAGGATTCAATGTGGCCACCACCGGTGTGCATGGTTGAAAACAGCGCATTAATGCGATAATGGCTTGAAAAATCAAACAGTCCTGTAAAAAGAGTGCGTTCGACAAGCGCAATAATGATAACGCCAGTTAAGCCTGATAAAATACCATAAGCCCAATACGTGGTTGTTTTAGGATTATTCTGTAGTGAATAGCTTAATGCGGGCAATAATAACACACCCCATAGCAAACCTTTGCCAACTCTTAAGCTATTGTAATAACTATAATAGTTTGAAAATGCATTAGCGTCGATGGTCTGTAACGGCAATAAGCCACGCAGTAAGCTAATCCCATAGCAAAGACAGTAAAGCCAAAATAAACCGCGTGTTGTTTTGCTGAACAAAGACTGTGTTTGCTTTTGCGGCGCTTGCCAAAGCTGTACAGCCACCGTTGTTAACACCAGCAAATCAAATTCATCAAAGAAGAATCTGCCCGTCCACGGCGTAAAATCCATAATCAGCAATAAAGCCGGAATGCAAAATAACCAGATAACAGGGTAGCGATGTAATAAACAGCCATAGCACAGCAAAAATCCTGCCAGCCACAGGGGTGCTAGCGGATACTGGGACACCATTGTACAAACAATCGCCAGTAACATGAGCGACAAAGCCCGTCTTCTATAACCACCATAATGGGCGATTTTATAGTCTGTAGGTTGCTGTATTATGAGTTGCTCGTTTAACATCGATACGCTGTTAAAACAGAGCCTTAGGCGATTTCTAGGAAACAACATACCTTTGTTATCCGGTTAATTGTCCACGAAAAACACGAAAGGCACGAAAATAAAGCAATAACACAACTTTTTAACGTATGTTCTTTTGTGTTTTTTGTGCTTTTCGTGGATAAATAAGATTTCATTTGGGATATTATTTTATGGAAATCACCTTATTGCCTAGGAGCTTGCTGTCCTGACTGATCCAGGACAGTGCCTTGTTTATCAAGACATAACTTGCCGCCGCAGTCATAAACGCAATCTCTATATCTGTTGGATCGGGATGTTTATCGGCCAAAAACAACTTTTCGGTTTCGACCAGCACGGCCAATCCAGCACCACATAAACCAACCCAAACCCAGGAAAATAATAGGGACTTATCAGTGGCTCGACACCATAGTCCGAATGCAAATCCTATGGGCATATAAAGTCCTACATTGCTGATTAAGCTCACTAAAGCGAGGGTCTCGGTGGTGTAATAAAAATAGTAAAACGGCATAAAGTGTGTTTCAGCCAATTTTGTACTGGCCAGTTCCACGGTTAGCCAAGCCCCATTCCATCCGCCATTAATAATAAATACCAGGGCAAGATAAGGCAAAGTAGTCATCAGAACAAAAGGCTTTAAACGTTTTTGCCAATGCGCCATTTTTTGTTTGTACAGCCAATCTGTTGCAATAACACCTAGCCCCATACCCAGCATCCGTGTCAGTATTGAAAATCCTTGGGCGATGCCGGAATATAAAAATAGCTGGACGATTTCAGAAAAAACACCTAAGAAAAAGCCCACAAGAACCGCTAATGCCAGCTTATGAGAAATATGGGGTAATAAATAAAGTAAGCCACCTGCCGGTAACAAAACGATGATTTCAACTAAAAATTTGACTGCACATCTGACAAGCTCATTACTGCATGCATCAAACGATATGAAAATATGATCATGACCACCTTCCAGCTTGGTTTCCAATTCCGCAAAAGAAGTCACAAAATCATAGGGAAAAAAACTGAGCAGCACATAACCCAGCAAATACAGCTTTATAAGTGCTTTAACAGACAGCAGATGGCTTAAAGGTAAATGATGACATAATTTAAGCAGTTGTCTTCCCCAGATTTGCGATGTTAATAAACCTATTACTGTACCGATAGATTCGGCTATCAAATCGTTGATGGAAACGGTGCGCGGTGGAAAATAAAGCTGACAAAACTCAATGCCTACTGCCAAAAGTAAGCAAAGACATAATACCAGTGCTGTTCCGGCAAATCGTAAGCTTAAAGAGTACACATTGCCCAGGGCTGACGACCACAAAAAAGCCAAAGGAATATACAGCACAATATTAGCGATCCAGTCCGCCCTGGATTCTATGCCTAAATCAAGATAGGGAATATTTTTAAATTTATCCAGTGCCTGTTGCCAAGGCACATTCTGGTAATCAAAAGGCACCAAGCTGCCGTAAATTACAAATACCAAATAAACTACGGCGGCATAGCAACAATATTTAGTCATGGCCAATTTTGATTAGCGAATAAAGGCAAGGCTTGTGCCTTTAATGACAAGAAACCTGACCACCTCTTAATTCTGCGCCAGCAACCTTCAGTTGAGTACCATTGCAAAAATCGTACTTGCCGTCCGTTCTTTGCCAAACTTTATAAGCATAGTTAACGTCATAAGAATAGATAGCCGAGGCACCGTTCCTTAGTGAGCTTGCAATATCCCATGTACCCACCTGTTCCGATGGGTTAACGGGATCAGCAACGCCTTTTTTATAATCCCACAGAGCACCATTCGGATTATGATATTCCTGCCATTCTTCACCATTGGCCTGGCCACAAACGGTTTTTCCTGATAACAAGCTTTCTAATGCACCGGCATCTGCGATCCGTACCGATCCATCAGTTGTCGAACAAGCTGCCATCGCCTCGCCAGTAACACTGGCCAATAAAAAAATACTCATAGAAATAATAGGTTTAATCATGCTGATGCCTCATAGATATGCCAAAGTAAAATATTTGTCCCTAGTGTCTTGTTTGCTGTTGTTTTAAAAAAGGCACTACAACACAATTTATACCCGTAGCGCCTATTAGTGGCTATACTTTCGGCAAACAACTTCTGCAAGCATTTAATGGGACACTACAAATGTAGACGGCTTTTAAATTTTAATCCAGCTTGAGTCCCGCTATATTTATTAAACATTTAATAACCACATCAGTACCGTCTATGCCCACACTGCTACATCAATTACTGACGCGTTCTTGCGCACAAACACCACAAGCGACTGCGCTGGTTTACAAAAAAATCAGCTTGAACTATCAAACGCTTGATGCGCTGGTGTGTCAACAAGCGCACGCTTTGACAGGGCTGCATTTAAAGCCGCAACAACGGGTTGCCGTTTATTTGGCTAAGCAAATAGAAACGGTTAGCAGTTTTCTGGCTATATCCAAAGCGGGAGCGGTATTCGTGCCGGTTAATTCGGTGTTAAAAGCGCCGCAAGTGGCTTATATCCTCAGTGACTGCAATGTGCAGATTTTAATCACGTCTAAAAATCGCTTACAAACCCTGGCATCTGCCTTGGCAGATTGCCCTGATCTACATACTATCGTCCTGGTCGATAATGACGACATCCTCCAAGATAATACCTTATCGCAACGGGTGTTAAACTGGCCGGACTTTTTAGCCAAAGCTGATAATCATGGCGTTATGCCATCAATCATCGACACCGATATGGCCGCTATTCTTTATACCTCAGGCAGTACCGGTAAACCCAAAGGTGTCGTGCTGTCACATCGCAATGTTGTTGCGGGCGCACAAAGTGTTAGCGAATATTTAGATATTAACGCAAATGACCGTTTGTTGGCGGTATTGCCGTTCAGTTTTGATTATGGATTAAACCAGTTAACCACCTGCTTGCTGCAAGGTGCATGTTGCGTGTTGCTGGATTATTTATTACCGCGCGATGTGATTATTGCCCTGGAAACCCATCAAATAACCGGATTGGCTGCCGTGCCGCCACTTTGGGCGCAACTGGCTAATCTGGCGTGGCCGCAAACTATTAATGACCATTTGCGTTACATGACCAATTCCGGCGGCAAAATGCCCAAATCGGTATTGGCCAATATTCGCCAAAAAGCAGCTAATAGCCGATTTTTTCTGATGTACGGTTTAACTGAAGCGTTCCGCTCAACTTATTTATTGCCCGATCAAATTGATAAGCGCCCGGATTCAATCGGCAAAGCCATCCCCAATGCCGAAATTTTAGTGGTCAGAGAAGATGGCTCGCTGTGCGCACCTTATGAACCCGGCGAGTTGGTACACCGGGGCTCTTTGGTATCAATGGGTTACTGGAACGATCCGGTCAAAACTGCCGAGCGATTTAAACCCACGCCAGGCCAATGTCACGCCTTGCCGCTTACCGAGATTGCCGTATGGTCTGGCGATACGGTCACTTACGATGAAGAAGGCTATTTATATTTTGTTGGCCGCAAAGATGACATGATTAAAACCTCCGGCTACCGCGTCAGTCCGACAGAAATTGAAGAAGTGATTTATGCCTCCGGTTTTGTCAAAGAAGCCGCTGCGATTGGCATAGAACATGACACGCTAGGTCAGGCGATTTTGGTCGTTATCAGCGTAGAAAATGCCGATAACTTTCACAATGAACAAGCGCTGATTAACCTGTGCAGGGCGCAATTACCCAACTTTATGATACCTGCCAAAATAAAAGTCTTGCCCATTTTACCCAAAAATCCCAATGGCAAAATAGACCGCAAAGCACTGGCTCAAAAATTTGCCGATAGCTTCAGTCATGATTAAAACGCCGCCTCAGCATATCGCCATGTCGCAATTTTCAGTGCGTAATAACAATCTGGTTATTGGTGGCATGGCGCTTTGTCGACTGGCGCAACGTGTTGGCTCAACGCCGTTTTATGCCTATGATCGGCAATTGATGACTAACCGAGTGACTGAATTACGTCAGGCCATGCCCGCTGATTTAAAAATTCATTACGCCATGAAAGCTAACCCGATGCCGGCTGTTGTTCAGCACATGGCCGGTATTGTCGATGGTTTGGATTTGGCTTCCGCCGGTGAAATGAAGGTGGCTCTTGATACTATTATGCGTCCTGAAAATATCAGTATGGCAGGCCCAGGTAAACGTCCTCAGGAGTTGTCGCAAGC